>NZ_QPFW01000252.1:0-160076 GCF_008122455.1 Enterobacter sp. C6 | reverse complement strand
GCGCGGTAATTCCCCGCTTCCGGCAGGCTGCCGTCCAGCTCCGCCAGCGCGCAGCTGATACCAAAGGCCGCGGAAGGCACCTCCGGCAGCACCGGATCCGCCCCCCCGCGCCACGCGTCCGCCCAAGCCAGCAAGGCCGTCTGCGCGTCATCCAGTGACTCCTGGCTAAAGCCCGGCAGAGGCGAAATCTCGCCCCAGCCTTCCCGCTCGCCCTGCTGCAGATGCACGAAGAAGCCGTCACGGGTTTTTAACCGCCGTTCACGCAGCACCACGCCCGCGTCCATCGGTATCTGCCAGCGGTAAACCTGCGCGCGACGCATTACGGATTCCGTTTGTATTTGCTGAAGTCTGGCTGGCGTTTTTCGTTAAACGCGTTGCGCCCTTCCTGACCCTCTTCGGTCATGTAGAACAGCATGGTGGCGTTGCCCGCCAGCTCCTGCAGACCCGCCTGACCGTCGCAGTCGGCATTGAGCGCGGCCTTCAGGCAGCGCAGCGCCATCGGGCTGTTTTGCAGCATTTCACGGCACCAGCGAACGGTCTCTTTTTCGAGATCGGCAATCGGTACCACGGTATTCACCAGGCCCATATCCAGCGCTTCCTGCGCATTGTACTGACGGCACAGGAACCAGATTTCGCGGGCTTTTTTCTGCCCGACGATGCGCGCCATGTAGGAGGCACCCCAGCCGCCGTCGAAGGATCCTACTTTCGGGCCGGTCTGGCCGAAGATGGCGTTATCGGCGGCAATGGTCAGGTCACACATCATGTGCAGGACGTGGCCGCCGCCGATAGAGTAGCCCGCCACCATCGCCACCACCGGTTTTGGACAGGTGCGGATCTGACGCTGGAAATCGAGGACGTTCAGGTGATGCGTACCCGCGTCGTCCTGGTATCCGCCGTAGTCACCGCGCACTTTCTGATCGCCACCGGAGCAGAACGCTTTCTCGCCTTCGCCGGTCAGGACAATCACGCCGATGTTATCGTCGTAGCGCGCATCCGCCAGGGCCTGAATCATCTCTTTCACGGTCAGCGGGCGGAAGGCGTTACGCACCTGCGGGCGGTTGATGGTGATTTTGGCAATGCCGTCGGTGGATTTGTGGTAACGAATGTCGGTGTAGCCTTCGGAGCAGTCCTGCCATTCAACCGGGGCGTAAAGCATGTTTTCATCAGGGTAGATCATAGAGTGTCCTTTATTCGAAGACGCAGTATCTGAGCCAGACTTGCCGCAACCGCATCGGGATTTTCCCGGTGGGCGTTGTGTCCGGCGTTGGGAATTGCATGGCGAACGGCGTTCACTTCCGCGGCAAGGGCCGCGAACTTCTCATCACGTTCACCATAGAGATAATCAAAAGAGAAATCGCGCGCGCTCAGGGCAGTACGCAGGTCGGGCTGCACGGCCAGCGAGGTTGCCTCGAGCATCATCGCCAGCATCGCGCCGTCGTTCTGGCTGCGCAGGGTAATCAGCGCCTCGCGCTGGGCGTCAGTCAGGGAGGCAAACACAGGCTGTTGGTACCAGTCAGCGAATACGTTATCCAGCGGTTCGCTGCGAAAACGTGCTGCCCAGCGGCGGTCGGATGCCAGCCGCGCCTGTCGCGCATCGGCATCCTGCAGGCCCGGATGTCCCCCTTCTACCGTCAGGCCCAACAGCCCCTTTGGCTGCTGGCAGGCATGGAACATCGCAATGCGGCCGCCGAGGGAGTACCCGACGAGCCAGAATTTCAGTATGTTGTAACTAATCAGAGTTCGGGTGAGCAACGCGCTCATCTCGTCGAAGCCCTCGACGCCCAGGTGCCGGGATCCACCGTGACCCGGCAGATCCAGATACAGCCGGGGGTAGTCACGGAGTCGCTCCCCAACACCCTGCCACTCGCGACAATCGCCGGAAAAACCGTGCAAAAAGACCAGCCAGGGATAGCCTGGTTTTCCGGCCTGCTGCACGCCCGAGAGGATCACAGCTGGCTCACCTGCGCCAGCAGGCTTTGCAGGGCCTGCGCACCGTCAGCATCGTTTACCACCAGCTCAATCAGCGTCGCACCCGGCTGCTTCCAGGCGCTGCTTAACGCCGCGTCCAGCTGTTCCCAGCTTTCCGGGCGATGGTATTTCAGGCTAAACATCGCCGCGGCGTGTTCGAACTGCACGTTCTGCGGCATCAGATAGAAACGCTCGCGCTCGCTCTGCGGCGTAGGCAGCAGGGAGAAAATCTGCCCACCGTTGTTGTTGACCACAATCAGCACAAACGGGGCTGACGCCTGACGCAGCAGCGCCAGCGCGTTGAGATCGTAGAGCGCGGAGAGATCGCCCACGATCGCCAGCGTTGATTTCGCGCTGGCGCGCTGCACGCCCGCCGCCGTGGAGATCAGCCCGTCGATACCGCTGGCGCCACGGTTGCTGTACACCGGGTAGCCCGCGGGCAGCTTCGAAAAAGCGTCAATCAGGCGAACCACCAGGCTGTTGCCGACAAACAATTGCCCCTGTTCAGGCAGGCACTGGCGAATACGGTGCGCCAGCCCGGCCTCGCTAAACGCCTCACAGTGCGCTTTGGTCAGTTCCCACGCCTGGCGCGAAAGGTCCGGGATGGCCACCGCCCAGGGCTTGCGTTTTTCAGCCGGATGAAGCGTGAGCCAGGCGTCGATACGGCTGACCAGACGACGTCCGCGGTGGTGCGCCGGGTCAAGCCGCCCTTCCAGCGCGTCCACCAGCCAGTACTCTTCCGGCGTGCAGGTGGCCTGCCACTGCAGTAACCGTTTGCCGGTCAAACTCGATCCAAGCTGAACCACAATCTGCGCCTGCGCCAGCTCGGTGACCGCTTTGGCATTACCCAGCCAGAGGTCGGCGCACGGCAGCGGCTGACCGGTCTGGGAAAGCACGTCGCCTATCAGCGGCCAGCCCAGGGTTTGCGCCCATTCGGCGACCAGCTTGCCTTCGGCGGCGCTCATGCGCCCGGCAATCACCACGCCGCGCTTCTGCCGCCAGAAGAACCAGTCGCGCTGCTTCGCGCTCTCAAGGTGCGTCTGCTCGCGAAGCCACGGTTTTTCACTCTCCCACCAGTCGCCAAGGGATTGCTGCCAGTCAAGACCCGTATCGTCCAGCTCGCCGTACAGCGGCTCGGCAAACGGGCAGTTAATATGCAGCGCCCCGCTGCGCAACGTTTCCATGGCATGATCGATGGTGGAGACCAGCCAGCTTGCCGGAATATCCTGGGTGGGACGGGGCAGCGAAATCGTCTGCGAAGGATGCGAAGCAAAGAGCCCCGGCTGACGGATGGCCTGATTGGCGCCGCAGTCGATAAGCTCAGGGGGGCGGTCGGCCGTCAGTAAGATCAGTTTTTCACCGGTTAACCCGGCTTCAATCAGAGCCGGATAGAGGTTCGCCACGGCGGTACCGGAAGTGACAATCACCGCCACGGGCTCTTTGCTGACCTTCGCCAGACCCAGCGCGAGATGCCCGAGGCCACGCTCATCAAAGTGGGTGTGGTGAATCAACGCCCGGTTTTCAGCGGCCGCCAGCGTAAGCGGCGTTGAGCGAGAGCCCGGTGCAATACACACGTGCCTGACGCCATGGCGCGTCAGGGCTTCAAGGATCACCGCCGCCCAGCGTCGGTTAAAAGAACTTACTGACATGAGATTGTCCGGTATCAAGAATGCGACACAGTATAAATAATAGAAAAAATTGGAATTTTGATATGAATCGGGATTGCGCGATTCAGTATTAATCCCTTAGGAGCAGAGAGCGCAATCCGGCGGCTTTGTTTTCGATCTCCTGCCACTCCTGTTCCGGGTCAGACCCGCTGACAATGCCGGCACCGGCATAGAGCCGCAGGGAGTCATCCTGGACGCGCGCGGAGCGCAACGCCACGCAGAACTCACTCTGATCGGGGGATAAATACCCGGCAGAACCGGCGTACCACTCGCGGTTAAAGGGCTCAACCTTCTGGATAAACTCGCGCGCAGGCTGTCGGGGTAATCCGGCTACGGCCGCGGTCGGCTGTAGCATGAGCAGACACTGCTCATCATCGGCCTGTTTGAGCTCGGTCCAGATACAGCGGCGCAAATGCTGTACTTTACGCAGGCGCACCACCTGAGGGGGCAGTACCTCAAGCGTCTGCGTGTAGTGCTGAAGACGCTGGCAGATATCTTCCACGACCAGCATATTTTCGCGCTGGTTTTTATCGTCGTTAAGCAACCACTCGCCGAGACGCTGCGCCTGGCTATCATCGGTATGGCTGGCAACGGTGCCCGCCAGCGCTTCCGTGCGCAGCAGCGTGCCGCGCCGCCGCCAGAGACGCTCGGGCGTCGAGCCAAGAAACGCGTTGCTGGCGTTGAATACCATGCAGAAATGGTAGCAGTGTAAATTCAGGGCGCGGCTGGCCGCCATCAGCGCGACAGGGTTAACGCGCTGTGTAACCTGAATATCGGTTGCCCGGGCGAGAACCACTTTTTCAAAATCACCGCGCGCGATGGTCTCTGTCGCCATGCGGATAAGCGTCATCCATTCGGCCTGCTGCGGCTGATGGGTTTCGTGCTCAACCTGAACGGACAGCGGACGGATAGATCTCGCAGGACGGAGCTGCTGTAAAAAATCCAGCGCGGCGCGGGCATCTTCCTGAAGTGAATAATCACTCCACAGCTGCAGACGCAGCGTAGCGGTGCCGGCGGTACGTCGCCAGAGCAGCCGCGGTAAAAAGAGGCTGCCCTGCTCCGGAGTAAAGGCGTTCAGGCCGCAGATACGGGTATCACCTGCTGCGTTTTGCTCGCGCAAAAACTGCGAGGCTAACGCCAGAGAGGAAAAAGGGATAACTGCTCCCAGCGCAGCCAGCTCTTCATCGCCGTTACGCTGCTGCCAGTAAAACTGCGGATAACACTGCTGCTCGCCCAGCCAGGCGAGGGGATCGAAGGCGTCGTTTAACGGGAAAGATACGTCGAAATGACGTATGCCGGGTGCTGCGGGTAACGCTTGCGATAGCTGGGTACGCAGTTGCTCCAGCGCGAGGAAAATCGAATTCACGCGAACCTCTCCCTGTTAAAGCCTCGTATTATACGGGGTACTGACCATAAATAGCAGTACCCACGTATAGGGAGTGGTTAAACGGCTTAACGACGGGCTAACAGCAGCCCCAGCACCAGGCCTACGGCAGCACCCACTCCAATGCCCTGCCACGGTTTTTCATGCACGTAATCATCGGCACGGTACACCGCTTTTTTGGCACGATAGTAGTAGGTATCAGACGCATGGCTGACGCGGTTTTTCACTTCATGCAGCGCCTGCTCGGCGCGGGCTTTTAGCTCAATATATTTCTGATCGGCAGGGTCGCCCGAGGAACGTAACACCTCTTCCAGCGTTTCGCTCAGTAAGGCCAGGTCGTCGTCGATACGGGTATCCCAGGATTGAAATGACATATTTTTCTCCATGTTAGTACACCAGTGCGCTAACTATAGCCAACGACTCGTCATTACGCCTGCTTCGCTTCCCGCGCCATGCCGATGTGGGGAATGCCGTCTTCATCGTACACCTCGGTGACGGGCACGAAACCAAAGTGGCCGTAGAAGGGCTGCAGGTGCGCCTGCGCACCCAGGTATAACGCCTTGTTCGGCCACTGTTTCTGGCACGCCTCCAGCGTTTTTTCCATCAGCTGATAGCCGAGTTTTTCACCACGCGCTTTGCCGCTGATGATGACGCGGCCAATGACGACAGGCTCAAAATCGTCTTCGCTTTTCAGAATCCTCGCATACGCCACCAGCTCGTTATTCCGCCAGCCGAGGATATGGCGGTTCTCGCCGACGAGGTCATCGCCGTCGATGTCCTGATACGGGCAGGTCTGTTCAACCACGAACACTTCGCAGCGCAGTTTCAGCACAGCGTAAAGTGAATGAACGGTGAGGTCACTATGGTGTAAATCTTGCCACTGGATCATGTCAGTCTCCTTCCTGGGGTTCATCACGTTATACTAAACCCCTCCCCGTTCGGCAAAGGGCTGATTGCGTTATGGAACTGATTTTTCTGGGTACGTCCGCTGGCGTGCCAACCCGCTCACGGAACGTGACGGCGATCCTGCTGGATCTTAAACACCCCACCCGCGGCGGGCTGTGGCTGTTTGACTGTGGTGAAGGGACGCAGCATCAGCTGTTACACACCGCTTATCACCCCGGCAAGCTGGATAAAATTTTTATCACCCATCTGCATGGCGACCATCTGTTTGGCCTTCCCGGCCTGCTGTGCAGCCGCTCGATGGCCGGTAACGCCAACCCGCTGACGATTTACGGGCCTGCGGGTATTCGTGAATTTATTGAAACCACGCTGCGCCTGAGCGGGTCATGGACCGATTATCCGCTGGAGGTCGTTGAGATTACCAAAGGCCTGGTATTCGATGACGGGGATTATCGGGTTACTGCTCAACCACTTAATCATCCAGTGGAATGCTATGGCTACCGTATTGAAGCGCATGACAAACCCGGCGCGTTGGACGCCGCCGCACTGATGGCCGATGGCGTAAAACCTGGACCGCTGTTCCAGCGCCTGAAGCACGGTGAGACCGTCACGCTGGAGGACGGGCGCGTCATCAACGGTCAGGATTATCTCGCCGCACCGCAGCCGGGCAAAAAAATAGCTATTTTTGGCGATACGGCCCCGTGCCCGGCGGCGCTCACGCTGGCCCAGGGCGTGGACGTGATGGTGCATGAAGCGACGCTTGAAACGGCGATGGAAGAGAAAGCCAACAGTCGGGGCCATAGCTCCACGCGTCAGGCGGCGCAGCTTGCCCGTGATGCGGGCGTCGGGAGGCTCATCGTCACCCACGTCAGCTCGCGCTACGACGCGCGGGGATGCGCAAGCCTGCTAGCAGAGTGCCGCACGCTGTTTCCGGAATGTGAGCTGGCCGAAGATTTCGCTCAGGTCAGCGTTTAGTCCTTCATTTTTCCCTCAGGATGCCGATAACGATTAAAAGGTCAGCATTTCTCTCGAGGGTAGAATGGATAATTTCCAGAAAGATATTGATGACAGGGCGAATCTGACCCTGTCGAACCGTTTTGAACTGTTGCTGTTCCGTCTTGGCACCTCTCTGAACGAAAATAAATCTGAGCTGTTTGGCATTAACGTCTTTAAGCTGCGTGAAATTGTGCCGATGCCGGAGTTCACGAAACCCGCCGGGATGAAGTCACCGCTGATGGGAATGGTCAATATTCGCGATCAGGTGATCCCGGTGATTGACCTGGCCGCCGTGGCGGGCTGTAAGCCCACCACCGGGCTGAACATTCTGCTGATCACCGAATATGCGCGCAGCGTGCAGGCGTTTGCCGTGGAATCGGTTGAGAACATCATGCGTCTGGACTGGAAGCAGGTGCACGCGGCGGAAACCGCCGTCAGCGGCCGCTACATCACCAGTATCGCGTGTCTTGACGAGAAGACCGATACCAACGATCTGGCGATGGTGCTGGACGTTGAGCAGATCCTGTATGACATCACCCCGGCCAATCACGATCTGCACGCCACGAACCTGAAGACCACCAAATTCCATATCAAGCCAGGCGCTGTCGCCATCGTCGCGGAAGACTCCAAAGTGGCGCGCTCGATGCTGGAGAAAGGTCTGCAGGCAATGGAGATCCCGGCCCAGCTGCATATCACCGGCAAAGAAGCGTGGGAGAAAATTGGCGTGCTGGCGGCACAGGCCCAGGCTGAAGGGGTTCCCATCACCGATAAGATCGCGCTGGTGCTGACCGACCTCGAAATGCCAGAAATGGACGGCTTTACGCTGACGCGCAAAATCAAAACCGACCCGGTACTGAAAGATATTCCGGTGGTGATCCACTCTTCCCTTTCCGGCAACGCCAACGAAGACCATATTCGTAAGGTGAAAGCGGACGGGTATGTGGCGAAGTTTGAGCTGAACGAGCTGTCGTCAGTGATTGAGGAAGTGCTGGACCGCTCGATGAAGAAGATTGACGGGCCGTTGATTAGCCGGAAGCAGCTGGCTTAAGCATGGTGCGGGCTGGTGCCCTCACCCCGGCCCTCTCCCACGGGGAGAGGGAGAAAACCATAAAAAAACCCGCCGAGGCGGGTTTTTTGTCTTTACATTAATGGCATTGCTCGCTGCACGATCTCAATCAGCGGTTGCGGATAGATACCGAAGATGAGCACCAGCAGCGCGGAGATAAGCACTACGATACCACCGGCGCTGTACTGCCAGTTGGTTGGGGCATCGCGGTTGAGCTGCTGAGGCGCGCTCAGGTACAGGCTCACGGCCACGCGCAGGTAGTAGTAGAGACCAATCGCGGAGCCGATCACCACGCCCGCAGTCAGCCACCACAGGTGCGCCTGCACACCGACGGCCAGCACGTAGAACTTACCGATAAAGCCGAGCGTCATCGGAATACCTGCCAGAGAGAGCATCATCACCGTCATCACTGCGGACAGGATCGGACGGTGCCAGAACAGACCACGGTAGGAGAACAGTGAATCGGCATCCGGACCACGATACGGGCTGGACATCAGGCTCACCACGCCGAAGGCGCCGAGGCTGCTGAACAGGTAGCCGGCCAGATAGACGCCCACGGCTTCCATCGACATCTCACCGCTCTGCAGCGCAATCAGCGCCACCATCAGGTAGCCCAGATGAGAGATAGACGAGTAGCCCAGCAGACGCTTGATGTTGGTCTGGCTCAGCGCCATCAGGTTACCGAAGATGATGGAGACGAACGCGATAATGCCCAGCACCACGCGAACCGCTTCGCTGTCACCTACCGGTGCGTACAGGAACAGACGCATGACCACACCGAAGATAGCGATTTTGCTCGCCGTCGCCAGGAAGGTCGACACCGGAGCCGGAGCGCCCTGGTAGACGTCTGGCGTCCACAGGTGGAACGGCACCAGAGAGAGTTTAAAGCCGAGACCAACGATCATCATGCCCAGACCCGCCAGCAGCAGCGGCTCATGCAGCATGCCGTCACCGAGGCTCTTGCCGAGCGCCATGAAGGAGAGGTTACCGGACTGTGCATACACCAGCGCAATACCAAACAGCAGGAACGAGGACGCCGCCGCAGACAGGATGGTGTACTTGATGCTTGCTTCCAGGGAGCGCTTCTGGCGGAAGGCGTAACCAATCAGACCGAACAGCGGCAGAGAGATCAGCTCAATGCCGAGGAACAGCGCGGCCAGGTGGTTCGCATTCGCCAGCAGAATGCCGCCCAGCGCGGCAATCAGAACCAGCAGGTAAAACTCTTCTTTGTTGTCGTTGTAGCCTTCGAGCCACGGGTACGCAAAGGTACAGGTTGCCAGGCTCGCCAGCAGCACCAGACCGGTATACAGCATGGCGTAACCGTCAACGCGCATCAGCGGGGTGACGTCCATCGCCCCACCCTGGCCAACAAACCAGAGGGAGACTAACGCGGCGTTCAGGCCGATGACCGACAGCGTGGCATTCAGGAAGTGATTGCGTCGCCACGCAATGGAGAGCATCACAACCACCACCGTCAATCCGACGATCAGCAGCGGTAACAGCGCGATCAGTTGTTGTGGAGTTATTGTCATGGCGAATTACGGCCTTGTAGTAGAAACAGAATTAACAAACCACTGCTGGATATTGCCCATCGCGCTGTGCGAGGTATCCAGAATCGGCTGCGGGAAGAAGCCCAGCAGCACCAGCAGTACGACCAGCAGCAGGATGATGAACAGCTCACGCAGCGACATCCCCGGCAGTTCTTGTGCAGCAATTTCGCTCTTCGCTTTACCGAAGTACGCGCGGTGCAGCATCGCCAGCGAGTAGACGGAAGCGAACACCAGACCAAAGGTGGAGATCACGGTAATCACCGGTACCACTTTGAAGCTGCCGAACAGAATCATAAATTCGCCGACGAAGTTACCGGTGCCAGGCATCCCCAGAGTCGCCACCGCGAAGAACATGGAGAGCGCTGGCAGCCACTTAATTTTGCTCCACAGGCCGCCCATCATGCGCATGTCGCGGGTGTGCAGACGTTCATACAGCTGGCCGCACAGGATGAAGAGGCCGGCTGCGGACAGACCGTGCGCAATCATCTGGATCACCGCCCCCTGGTACGCCAGCTGGCTGCCGGTGTAGATAGCAATCAGCACGAAGCCCATGTGGGAAACGGAGGTGTAGGCAATCAGACGCTTGATGTCGTACTGCGTGAAGGCCATCCAGGCACCGTAGAAGATACCGATCACACCCAGCCACATGGCAATCGGTGCGAATTCTGCGGAGGCGTTCGGGAACAGCGGCAGAGCGAAACGCAGCAGACCGTAGGCCGCCGTTTTCAGCAAGATGCCCGCCAGGTCAACGGAACCCGCCGTTGGTGCCTGAGAGTGCGCGTCTGGCAGCCAGCCGTGCAGCGGAACCACCGGCATTTTCACCGCGAAGGCGATGAAGAAGCCCAGCATCAGCAGGTATTCAACGCCGTGGGACATTGGCGTCTTCAACAGTTCTTCGTAGTTGAAGGTCCAGGTTCCGGTCGCGTTATGGTGAACAAACACCAGCGCCAGAATGGCAATCAACATCACCAGACCACTCGCCTGGGTATAGATGAAGAACTTGGTTGCCGCCGTGATACGCGTTTTACCGTCGGACGCCTTGTGGCCCCACAGCGCGATCAGGAAGTACATCGGCACCAGCATCATCTCCCAGAAGAAGAAGAACAGGAACATGTCGATGGCAAGGAACACGCCGATCACGCCGCCCAGGATCCACATTAGGTTCAGGTGGAAGAAGCCCTGGTATTTTTCGATTTCTCGCCAGGAGCAAAGTACCGCCAGAACGCCGAGCAGACCGGTCAGCACCACCATCAGCAGCGACAGACCGTCAATCGCCAGGTGGATCGTAATGCCGAAACGCGGGATCCACGGCAGGATGAACTCAGACTGCCACTGCGGAATGCCCGCAGACTGGGTCAGTGAGTAACCGCCCTGCAACCACAGTTGCAGGCCAAGCGCGAGCGTCAATCCCATGGTGATCAGCGCAATCCAGCGCGGCATCTTCACGCCAAAGCGTTCAGTCTGCCAGCACAGGAAGCCGCCGATGAAGGGAATTAATATTAGCCAGGGTAGTAACATGGCGATTTACATTCCTTTTTAAGGCCCCCAGCAGGGGCCTGATTTTCAACGAATTCGAATAAAATTCACTTAACGATCAACGCAACACCATCAGCAGCGCCAGCACGACAACCGCACCGATGCTCATGGACGCCACATACCAGCGCAGGTAACCGTTCTCGCTGTACAGCAGGCCTTTACCTGCAAAGCGGGAGAGGATCGCCGGGATATTCATCAGGCTGTTCAGTGGGTCGCGCTTCACCAGCCACGCAATGCCCAGGAACGGCTTAACGAAGATCATGTCGTACAGCCAGTCGAAGCCCCACGCGTTGTACCACCAGGTGCCCAGCAGGCGGCCTGGCGCACTGTTGGCAACGGCAGTCACCAGCGTACGTTTGCCCAGCCACAGCCATGCAGCGATCAGGATGCCCGCGATAGCGACCACACCGGAGGTGATTTCAAGCGTCAGAACGCGACCGTGCTCAAGCTCAGTGGTGTCTGGCAGTACGCCCTGCAGCGGCGGCACAATCATCGCGCCAACGAAGGTGGACAGTACCAGCAGCACAATCAGCGGCAGGTGATGGGTAATCCCCTTCCCTGCGTGAGCGTGAATTTGTTCTTTACCGTGGAATACGATGAAAATCATACGGAAGGTATACAGGGAGGTCATGAACGCACCGACCAGACCCGCAACCATCAGATTGATATGACCATTCGCCATGGCACCCGCAAGGATTTCGTCCTTACTGAAGAAGCCCGCGGTGATCAGCGGCAGTGCCGCCAGCGCCGCGCCGCCCACCAGGAAGCAGACATAAACCAGCGGAATGGACTTACGCAGTCCGCCCATTTTGAAGATGTTCTGCTCGTGGTGGCAGGCCAGGATCACCGAACCGGATGAGAGGAACAGCAGCGCTTTAAAGAACGCGTGCGTCATCAGGTGGAAAATGGCCGCGTCCCACGCCTGAACGCCCAGAGCGAGGAACATGTAACCAATCTGGCTCATGGTTGAGTACGCGAGAACGCGTTTGATGTCGGTCTGCACCAGCGCGGCAAAGCCTGCCAGCACCAGCGTGACCGCACCGACGATACCCACCAGATGCAGAATTTCCGGGGTCATCAGGAACAGGCCATGGGTACGCGCAATCAGGTAGACACCGGCGGTGACCATGGTCGCAGCGTGGATCAGCGCGGAGACAGGGGTTGGACCCGCCATCGCGTCGGCCAGCCATGTCTGCAACGGCAGCTGTGCGGATTTACCCACGGCACCACCCAGCAGCATCAGCGTTGCCCACCACAGCATGTTGTTGCCTGCGGCGAAGTGCGCTGGCGCCAGTTCCACCATTTCGCGGAAGTTCAGCGTGCCCAGTTCGTTGTAAAGAATGAACAGCGCGAAAGCGAGGAAGACATCACCCACGCGGGTCACGACGAAGGCTTTCATGGCCGCTGCGCCATTCTTCGGATCGGTATAGTAGAAACCGATCAGCAGGTAAGAACACAGACCCACGCCTTCCCAGCCCAGATACATCAGCAGCAGGTTATCGGCCAGGACCAGAACCACCATGCTGGCGATAAACAGGTTGGTGTAGGCGAAGAAGCGGGAGTAACCCTCTTCACCGCGCATATACCAGGAGGCGAACATGTGGATCAGGAAGCCGACGCCGGTGACCACGGAGAGCATGGTCAGAGAGAGACCATCCAGCACCAGGTTGAAACCGATGTTGAAATCACCGACCGACATCCAGGTCCACAGCGGCACGCTGAAAGGCTGACGCCCGTTGTTAAAGAAGTCGATACCCGCATACGCTGTCACCAGCGCGGCCAGGCCAACAGAGCCCATGCCGACGGTTGCAGACAGATTCTCAGACCAGCGGCCGCGAGAAAACGCCAGCAGCACGAAGCCAATCAGCGGAAAAATAATGGTTAAGGCAAGCATGTTCATCCACGCAACTCACTTACTGAATCGATGTTCAGATTCTGGCGGCGACGATGGAGCTGCAGCAACAGCGCCAGGCCAATACTCGCTTCGGCAGCCGCGAGGCTGATGGCGAGAATGTACATCACCTGACCATCGGTCTGGCCCCAGTAGCTTCCGGCGACCACGAAGGCCAGCGCGGAGGCGTTAATCATGATTTCCAGCCCGATCAGCATAAACAGCAGATTGCGGCGGATAACCAGACCGGTCAGACCCAGAACGAATAAAATCGCAGCGAGGATCAGTCCATGTGTTAAGGGGATCATGCGCGCTCCTCCGTTTTTCTTTTCGCGCGGTCGTCAGTGCGGTTGCTCAGCACCTCGCCAGCACGCTCTTCGCGGCCAACGTGGAAAGCCACAACCAGACCTGCCAGCAGCAGCATTGAGGCCAGTTCCACTGCCAGAACGTATGGGCCAAAGAGCGTGATACCCACCTCTTTCGCGCCAATCGGCGTACCGTCGATGCCCTGATCGTTAACACCCAGAATGGCGTAAACGATCACCACCAGCATGATGGCCGACAAAATTGCCGGGCCGATCCACACCTGCGGTTTTAACCACTGACGTTCCTGCTCAATTTCAGAGCCGCCCAGGTTCAGCATCATCACCACGAACACGAACAGCACCATGATGGCCCCGGCGTAGACGATGATTTCCAGCGCACCGGCGAAGTGCGCGCCCAGTGCGAAGAACACCCCGGAAATGGCCAGCAGCGAGATGATTAAGTACAGCAGCGCATGCACCGGATTGGTGTGCGTGATCACTCGCAGCGTAGCCAGGATGGCGATAAGGCCACAGATATAAAAAGCGAATTCCATTGCCCTCTCCTTACGGTAACAGGCTCTTGACGTCGATAGGCTTAGCTTCGTTCTCTGCTTCGCCCTTATCTTTGCCGTCGATTGCCATACCCGCCATCCGGTAGAAGTTATATTCCGGGTATTTGCCCGGACCGGAAATCAGCAGATCCTCTTTCTCGTACACCAGGTCCTGACGCTTGTACTCACCCAGCTCGAAGTCTGGAGTCAGCTGAATCGCCGTGGTTGGGCACGCTTCTTCACACAGACCGCAGAAGATGCAGCGTGAGAAGTTGATGCGGAAGAACTCAGGGTACCAGCGGCCGTCTACCGTCTCGGCTTTCTGCAGAGAGATACAGCCGACCGGGCACGCTACCGCACACAGGTTACAGGCGACGCAGCGCTCGGAACCGTCCGGGTCGCGCGTCAGCACGATACGGCCACGGTAGCGCGGCGGCAGATATACCGGCTCTTCCGGGTACATCCGGGTTTCGCGTTTGGCAAACGCGTGCAGGCCGATCATCCAGATACTGCGTACCTGGGTACCGAAGCCTACCAGTAATTCTTTTAAGGTCATGGTCTATTGCCCCTTATGGCTGCTGCCAGAGAATGACAGCGGCCGTTACCAACAAGTTGACGAGCGTCAGCGGCAGGCACACTTTCCAGCCGAAGGACATTACCTGGTCATAACGCGGACGCGGTAACGCTGCGCGAATCAAAATGAACATCATCATGAAGAACGCGGTTTTCAGCGCGAACCAGATGAACGGCGGTAAGAACGGGCCATGCCAGCCACCGAAGAACAGCGTTACCATCAACGCGGAAATGGTGACGATACCGATGTACTCGCCCACGAAGAACAGACCGAATTTCATACCGGAATATTCGATGTGGTAACCGTCGGCCAGTTCCTGTTCGGCTTCTGGCTGGTCAAACGGGTGACGGTGACACACTGCCACGCCCGCGATGGCAAAGGTAATAAACCCAAAGAACTGCGGAATAACGTTCCAGATGTCGGCCTGGTTGTTGACGATGTCGGTCATGTTGAATGAACCGGCCTGCGCCACCACGCCCATCAGGGAGAGACCCAGGAACACTTCGTAGCTCAGGGTCTGCGCGGAAGCACGCATCGCACCCAGCAGCGAGTATTTGTTGTTACTGGACCAGCCTGCGAACAGGACCGCGTAAACCGCGAGGCCTGCCATCATCAGGAAGAACAGAATGCCGATGTTCAGGTCAGCGACCACCCAGGTCGGGCTGACCGGCACGATAGCAAACGCCAGCAGCAGCGAGGTGAAGGCGATCATCGGTGCCAGAGTAAAGATCACGCGATCCGAGAAGCGCGGGATCCAGTCCTCTTTAAAGAACATCTTGATCATGTCCGCGACCAGCTGGAGTGAACCACCCCAGCCCACGCGGTTCGGTCCGTAACGGTTCTGGAACAGACCGAGCAGACGACGTTCACCAAAGCTCATGAACGCACCGCAGGTGACCACCACCAGCAGGATAACAATCGCTTTCAGAATGCTCAGCAGGATGTCGATAAGATCCGGCGTTAACCAACTCATGCTTTTGCCTCCTGCAGATTATCAAGACGCGCACCCGCCAGAACCGGCGCGATGCCAGGCATACCCATCGGCAGACCGACCTGCCCTGCTGTCAGGCTTTCGGAGATAATCAGCGGCAGGCTGATGGTCTGGCCGTCATAGCTAAAGGCGATGTTCGCACCCGCGTTAACGCCAAGCTTCGCGGCATCCGCCGGGTTAAGCTTGATGTACGGCTGCGGCATACGGGTCTGGAAGACCGGTGAACGCTGGGACAGCTCGTCGCTACCGAACAGGTGGTAGTACGGCGCAATACGCCAGCTACCGTCCTGCGCCTGGAAGCTCGCCGGTACGGTGGTGAAGAAGTCCAGACCGGTTTCGGAAGCTTCAATCAGACGCACGCCCGGATCGCCGTGGCGCAGGGAGCCGCCCACTTCAGCCTGGAACTTGTTCCATGCCTGCGGGGAGTTCCAGCCCGGTGCCCATGCGAACGGGATTTGCGAACGCGGTGCAGACGGCTGGTTGTTCCCTTCCATGGAGAAGGCAAACATGGTGTCTTTATCCTGCGGCTGGCGCGGTTCGTGCACGCTGATATTGGCGCGCATTGCGGTACGGCCGCTGTAACGGTGCGGTTCACGCGCCAGTTTCTGGCCGCGAATGCGGAAGCTGGCTTCAGGCGCGGCATCTTTAATGCCTGCCAACTGAGGCAGTTTTTCCACCACCGCGTCGATAACGTGGTCGAGCTGCGTCCAGTCCACTTCACGGCTCTGCACGGTGCTGTGCAGGGAGTGCAGCCAGCGCCAGCTTTCCAGCATCACGGTGTTGCTGTCGTAGTACGCCGGGTCATAAACCTGGAAGAAACGCTGTGCGCGGCCTTCGTTGTTAATAACCGTACCGTCGCTTTCTGCGAAGCTTGCCGCAGAGAGCACCAGGTGCGCTTTGTCCATAATCGCGGTGCGCTGATGGTCAATGACCATCACCAGCGGCGCTTTGGAGAGCGCGGCGTCAACGCGAGCGGCAGAGGCGTGGCGATGCAGGTCGTTTTCCAGCACCACAACGGCGTCAGCAGAACCGGATTCCAGTTCGCTTAACGCAGCTTCCAGCGAGCCGCCGCCGATCATGCCCAGACCAATGCTGTTCACCGCACGGGCAATCATGGTCACGCCGACGTCCGCACCGCGGCCTTTCAGGGCTTTGGCCACGTTGGCTGCCGCCTGAATGATCTCCGCGCTGCCGGCGTTGGTCCCGGAAATAATCAGCGGTTTCTTCGCACCTGCCAGGGCCTGAACAATCACGTCGACCTTGTTCTGCAGGTCGCGATCCAGTTCTACCGCCGGAGAGTTGCTGTCCAGCGCGTGGGCAATGGCAAAGCCAAGGCGCGCCTGATCTTCAACCGGTGCGCAGTAGGTCCACGCCGCGATGTCGTCCAGACGGGTGTTGTCGACGTTGGTCACAAACAGAGGATGCTTCGCGCGCTGGCCGATGTTCAGGATCGCCGCAATCTGCCAGTCAGCCACTTTCTGCGCCGCTGCCATTTCACGTGCTTTACCCTTCACCGCCTGACGAACCGCCAGAGCCGCGCGGGCGCCGGTCTGGGTCAGGTCTTCACCCAGCACCAGGACCGCATCATAGGATTCGATTTCGCGCAGCGCAGGGGTATGGATACCGCCTTCACGCAGCACTTTCAGTACCAGCTGCAGACGTTCCTGCTCGCCCTGAGCGATACCGGTATAGAAGTTTTCCGCCCCAACCAGCTCGCGCAGCGCGAAGTTGCTTTCGATGCTGGCGCGCGGGGAGCCGATACCGATCACTTTCTTCGACTGGCGCAGAATATCTGCCGCGCCCTGCATCGCCTGTTCAGCGTTCAGGGTAATGAAGTCGTCGCCACGGCGCTGAACCGGCTGACGCGGACGGTCTTTCAGGTTCACATAGCCATAGCCGAAACGACCGCGGTCGCACAGGAAGTAGTGGTTAACGGTACCGTTGTAACGGTTTTCGATACGGCGCAGTTCGCCGTAGCGCTCACCCGGGCTGGTGTTACAGCCGAGGGAACACTGCTGGCAGATGCTTGGCGCAAACTGCATGTCCCATTTACGGTTGTAACGCTCGGAGTGGGTTTTATCCGTGAATACGCCGGTCGGGCAGATTTCTATCAGGTTACCGGAGAATTCGCTCTCCAGCACGCCGTCTTCTGGACGACCGAAGTAGACGTTGTCATGCGCGCCATACACGCCCAGATCCTGACCGTCTGCATAGTCTTTGTAGTAACGCACGCAGCGGTAGCAGGCGATGCAGCGGTTCATTTCGTGAGAGATGAACGGCCCCAGGTCCTGGTTACGGTGGGTACGCTTGGTAAAGCGATAGCGACGGAAGCTGTGACCGGTCATCACGGTCATATCCTGAAGGTGGCAGTTACCGCCCTCTTCACAAACCGGACAGTCGTGCGGGTGGTTGGTCATCAACCACTCCACCACGCTTTCGCGGAACTGTTTGGCTTCTTCGTCATCAATCGAAATAAAGGTGCCTTCGGTGGCTGGCGTCATACAGGACATCACCAGGCGACCACGCGTGTCTTCCGCGTTTTGATATTGCTTCACCGCACACTGGCGGCAAGCACCGACGCTGCCCAGCGCCGGATGCCAGCAAAAGTACGGAATATCGAGGCCAAGAGACAGACAAGCTTCCAGCAGGTTGTCCGCCCCGTTGACTTCGTATTCTTTGCCGTCTACATGAATCGTAGCCATTAGCATGCTTCCAGTTGGCTCGGTCGAAACCGAGCGTTAATCAAAATTCTTGTCGTTACCAGCGCGCTTTAAGCAGGTTCGGCTGAATCCCATTGATCGCATGGGTATTGCTGAACGGCTGCTTGATGCCTGCTTCGAACTCGTCGCGGAAATATTTGATCGCGCTCTGCAGAGGTTCGACGGCACCCGGTGCGTGGGCACAGAAGGTTTTACCCGGGCCTAAGAATCGACACAGTTGCTCAAGCGTCTCGATATCCCCAGGCTGGCCTTCGCCACGTTCGATTGCACGCAGGATCTTCACGCTCCACGGCAGACCATCACGGCACGGTGTACACCAGCCGCAGGACTCGCGGGCGAAGAACTCTTCCAGGTTACGCACCAGCGAGACCATGCCGATCTCGTGGTCGACGGCCATCGCCAGCGCCGTACCCAGACGGCTGCCTGCTTTACCAATGCTTTCGAATTCCATCGGCAGGTCAAGGTGGGCTTCGGTCAGGAAGTCAGTCCCTGCCCCACCCGGCTGCCAGGCTTTGAATTTCAGGCCATCGCGCATGCCGCCCGCGTAGTCTTCAAGAATTTCACGTGCGGTAGTACCGAACGGCAGTTCCCAGACGCCAGGATTTTTAACGCGACCGGAGAAGCCCATCAGCTTGGTACCGGCATCTTTGCTTAAGGAGATGCCCTGATACCACTCCACGCCGTTGGCGAGGATAGCCGGAACGTTACACAGGGTTTCGACGTTGTTTACGCAGGTCGGTTTACCCCATACGCCGGAGCTTGCCGGGAACGGTGGCTTGGAACGCGGGTTCGCGCGGCGGCCTTCCAGGGAGTTAATCAGCGCCGTTTCTTCACCGCAGATATAACGCCCGGCACCGGTGTGCACGAACAGTTCGAAGTCAAAGCCGGTGCCCAGGATGTTTTTACCGAGCAGGCCCGCTTCGGTGGCTTCGGCAATCGCGCGACGCAGGTTTTCCGCCGCTTCGATGTACTCACCGCGCAAGAAGATGTAGCCACGGTACGCTTTCAGCGCAAACGCGGAGATCAGCATGCCTTCCACCAGCAGGTGCGGCAGTTGTTCCATCAGCAGGCGGTCTTTATAGGTGCCCGGCTCCATTTCATCGGCGTTACACAGCAGGTAACGGATATTCATGGATTCGTCTTTTGGCATCAGGCTCCACTTCAGACCGGTGGAGAAGCCCGCGCCGCCGCGGCCTTTCAGGCCAGACTCTTTTACCGCGTTAACGATGTCGTCCGGCGCCATGCCGCCAAGGGCTTTACGCGCGCCGGCATAGCCGTTTTTGCTCTGGTATTCGTCGAGCCATACCGGCTGTTTGTCATCGCGCAGACGCCAGGTCAGCGGATGCGTCTCAGCAGTACGAATTACAGTTTTCATTTGTACTGCTCCAGCAGGTCAGGAATCGCTTCCGGCGTCAGATGGCTGTGAGTGTCCTCATCAATCATCATGGTCGGCCCCTTGTCGCAGTTACCCAGGCAGCAGGTTGGCAGCAGAGTAAAGCGTCCATCGAACGTGGTCTGGCCCGGCTTGATATTGAGCTTCTTCTCAATCGCAGCCTGAATGCCCTGATAACCGGTGATGTGGCAGACTACACTGTCACAGTAGCGGATCACATGGCGGCCTACCGGCTGACGGAAGATCTGGCTGTAGAACGTGGCTACGCCTTCTACGTCACTTGCCGGAATACCCAGCACTTTCGCGATCTCATAGATCGCCCCATCCGGCACCCAACCACGCTGTTTCTGTACGATTTTCAGCGCTTCAATGGACGCCGCACGCGGGTCTTCGTAGTGGTGCATCTCGTGCTCAATAGCGGCACGTTCTGCTTCACTCAGCTCAAAAGCCTCGGTTTGTGGTTGTTGATTCTCGTGCATAATTAGCGGTCCACATCTGACATAACAAAATCGATACTACCCAGATACACAATCAGGTCGGAGACCAGACTGCCGCGGATGGCGGACGGGATCTGCTGCAGGTGCGCAAAGCTCGGCGTACGCACGCGGGTACGGTAGCTCATGGTGCTGCCGTCACTGGTCAGGTAGTAACTGTTAATACCCTTGGTCGCTTCAATCATCTGGAAGGATTCTTGCGCCGGCATGACCGGACCCCAGGAAACCTGCAGGAAGTGGGTGATCAGGGTTTCGATATGTTGCAGCGTGCGCTCTTTCGGTGGCGGCGTCGTCAGCGGGTGATCCGCCTTGAACGGGCCTTCCGGCATGTTGTTGAGGCACTGCTCAAGGATGCGCAGACTCTGGCGCAGCTCTTCTACTTTCAGCATCACGCGGGTGTAGCAGTCGGAAACACCGCCGCCCACCGGGACTTCAAAGTCGAAGTTCTCGTAGCCAGAGTAAGGACGGGCTTTACGCACGTCGAAATCAATACCGGTCGCACGCAGACCTGCACCTGTCGTCCCCCACTCCAGCGCTTCTTTCGCGCCGTAGGCAGCAACGCCCTGGGAACGGCCTTTCAGGATGGTATTGCGCAGCGCGGCTTTCTCGTAAGAGGCCAGACGTTTTGGCATCCAGTCAAGGAATTCACGCAGCAGACGGTCCCAGCCGCGCGGCAGATCGTGTGCCACACCGCCGATACGGAACCAGGCCGGGTGCATACGGAAACCGGTAATCGCTTCCACCAGATCGTAGATTTTCTGACGGTCGGTGAAGGCGAAGAAGACCGGGGTCATCGCGCCGACGTCCTGAATGAAGGTGGAGATATACAGCAGGTGGCTGTTGATACGGAACAGCTCTGACAGCATGACGCGAATCACGTTAACGCGATCCGGCGTAACGATACCCGCCAGTTTCTCAACGGCCAGCACGTATGGCATCTCGTTGACGCAGCCGCCGAGGTACTCAATACGGTCGGTATACGGAATGTAGCTGTGCCAGGACTGACGCTCGCCCATCTTCTCAGCACCACGGTGGTGGTAACCGATGTCAGGTACGCAGTCGACAATCTCTTCGCCATCAAGCTGAAGAATAATACGGAATGCACCGTGCGCAGACGGGTGGTTCGGACCGAGGTTAAGGAACATGAAGTCCTCGTTGTCGGTACCGCGCTTCATGCCCCAGTCTTCCGGTTTGAAGGTCAGCGCTTCCATCTCCAGATCCTGCTTGGCTTTGGTCAGCTCAAACGGATCGAATTCGGTGGCACGTGCCGGGTAGTCTTTACGCAGCGGGTGGCCTGTCCAGGTCTGCGGCATCATGATGCGCGTCAGGTGCGGGTGGCCGTCAAAGGTCATGCCGAACATTTCCCAGGTTTCACGCTCGTACCAGTTGGCGTTCGGGAAAAGTTTGGTGATCGTCGGCAGATGCATGTCGTTTTCAGACAATGCCACCTTGAGCATGATATCCGTATTACGGTCTATTGAGATCAGGTGGTAGAAAACGGAAAAATCCGCAGCAGGGAGACCCTGGCGGTGGGTACGCAGACGTTCATCCATGCCGTGTAAGTCAAACAGCATGACGTACGGTTTTGGCAATTTCTTGAGGAAATCGACAACTTCCAGCAATTGCTCACGCTTCACCCAAACAACGGGTACCCCGGTGCGGGTAGCCTGAACAGTAAAGGCATCCGGCCCAAAACGGTTGCGCAGTTCGCCAATGACTGGGTCATCCAGATGATCCCGGGTCTGCCAGGCGGCTTCTTGCGCGGTTAAGTCGGTCATATTGTTCACCATTGCAAATGGTCCGTGGTGACTGTTGAGCCTGGCTTCGCGCTATTTGAGTAGTGATATGCGAAGGTGTTCTCCAGGCCTACAGGCGCAAATTAAATTTCGTCAGGCGTACGCAGATTGGTGACGGCAATACGTTCACCACGTTTACGCTCGCGCTCAGACTGCATGTTCGCGCGATACACACCCTGATCGCCAACAACCCACGACAGTGGGCGACGTTCTTTACCGATAGACTCCTGCAGCAGCATCAGCGCCTGCATGTAAGCTTCCGGACGTGGCGGACAACCCGGGATGTACACATCCACTGGGATAAATTTATCTACGCCCTGCACGACGGAATAGATGTCGTACATACCGCCAGAGTTTGCACATGCGCCCATGGAGATAACCCATTTAGGCTCCAGCATCTGGTCATAAAGACGCTGAATAACAGGTGCCATCTTGGTAAAGCAGGTACCGGCTACCACCATCAGGTCAGCCTGACGTGGTGAAGCACGCAGTACCTCGGCCCCAAAACGCGCAACGTCATGCACCGCAGTGAATGACGTCACCATTTCAACGTAGCAGCAAGAAAGGCCAAAGTTGTACGGCCAGATGGAGTTCTTACGACCCCAGTTGACCATATCGTGCATGGCATGTTCGAGTTTGCCCATGTACACGCTTTTATTGACTTCTTGCTCCAGGGGGTCGGTTACGATCTCCTGTTTTTGCAGGGGGTAACGGTCATTCTCACCGTTAGGATCTATGCGGGTGAGCGTATAATCCATCTTATTGCCTCGCTGTTACTGCTGACGATTAGAGATACTGTTTTCCGGATTGATGTGTTCACGACGTGAACGCGCAGGCGTCCAGTCAAGCGCGCCAATACGCACCAGATAAACCAGACCGGCCAGTAGCACTAAAATGAAAATTGCGGCCTCGACAAAGCCCACCCAACCACTTTCGCGGATGGAAGTTGACCATGCGAAAAGGTAAAGCGCTTCCACGTCGAAGATGACGAAGAACATGGCTACCAGATAGAACTTGGCAGACAGGCGTAAGCGAGCGGTACCTACTGAATCAATACCTGATTCGAAAGGTGTGTTTTTGTGCCTTGCACGGGCGCGACCGCCCAGGAACCAGCCGCCGACTAACATCAGGCAGCACAGGCCAATGGCTACAATAAGAAAGATTGCGAATGCCCAGTGATGAGCGATGACTTCTGTGGATGTTGACATACTCATTGCTTACTCATCAAAAGTGATACCAACGACACTGCTCTTGCTGGCAGATGGGCATCACATCGATTCATGGGGAGGAACAAATAACCTTACACTAACTGTCAGAAATGAGACGTAGACAGCAAAATGATGGGGTTTTTTACTCCTTTCTATAACCTATTGTCAACTTTAACAAAGGTTTCTTCACATTAAATTACATCGAGCGATTCTCATTAACATTTGGTGCCCTTTAACCCTGGTGGGTGCATGACTTTCCGTCAAATGTATGTTGTTGAATCGTGTCCGTTTCGGAAGTAAAAAAAATAACCCTCCTATTTTGACAGGATTTGCCAACGATTCCTCCCCCCAAATAGGAGTATTTTCTTGATCTGTGACACGCTTTTGTTAATTCAACCAGGAAAACGGCAACATATTTCCTGTTTTTTTAACATGGGAGGGATGTGGTTGAAGTTAGAACGGAAAACGGACAAGTTTTAAGCAAAAGCATTTAGCATGTTGATAAATATGAAGTATCCTGAAAATCCATACGCCATAAGCGGATATTTTTGCTAAAAAAAAGCCACTGCATGTGAAAATCACACGAGTGGCTTTTTTTACACTTACATTTTGTTACCAGAATTTTGAGCTATCGATCACTCGAAATCCCCTTCAACGATCAGGGAATCATCCCCCCCTTCGGAGGTAACGCGTTCGAACTGCCACGGGTTATGGTAGTTTTCCATCGCCTCGAACACCACTTTGGCCAACTCGTTATGGCTGGACGAATTGTGGCAGAGCAGATACTCCGTATCCGGCAGCGCAGGAAGACCATCGGATTTTCCCAGGACGCGCAGATCGGGGCTCATCATCTCAACCGGACGGGCCGTCACACCCAGACCGGCCTTCACGGCAGCACGGACCGCTGGCAGCGTGGAAGCCACATACGCCAGACGCCACGGAATGTTGGCCTCATTCAGTGCCGTGAGCACCATATCGCGGAACGGGCTCGGGTCATCCAGTAAGACCAGTGGAACCGGCTCCCCTTTTTGCAGCACATATTCGGCCGCGCAATACCAGTGCGTAGGCGATGTACGCAGCGTCAGGCAGTCAAACTGCCCGGGACGATGCGTGGTGACCACCAGGTCAACTTTATTCTCATTTAACATCTCAACCATAAAGGCATTACGCTTTACGCTAACGTCCAGCGCAAGCTTCGGATAAACCGAACTAATACGATTGAGTAGAAACGGCAATATAGTATCCGCTGACTCATCAGATGCGCCTAACGTTAGCACCCCTTGAAGGTTGCTAAACATTAATGACATACATGCTTCATCATTAAAGCGAAGAATTTTCCTGGCATAACCCAGAAGCTGAATACCGTGTTCCGTTAAGAGCTTATTACGCCCATGACGCGCAAAAAGCTCTTTACCAACCAGTTGCTCCAGCCGCTGCATTTGCTGGCTGACGGCAGACTGAGTTCGGCAAACGGCGGCAGCAGCGGCTGCAAAAGTGTTGAGATCGGCGACCGCAACAAACGTTCTCAGCAGATCGAGGTCGAGATTCATTATCGGACGATTTGCATTTATCATATCTATTCACTTTCAGGTTGCTCGTGCGGAGCTGCCCGGGTTGAAGCTGTGTGTGTACAGTTAAGCAATTCCCTCTGAAGATTTTCCCTCGCATCCCGGCCCGGCAGACTGCCTGACAGATAGTTATTGTGCTGCTTTATATCAACAGTCAGAAAGCACGTTTCATGACGTTATTTTTATTCTCTTAAACGTTCAGGATATTTAGATGTTCGCAGGTTTATGTAAATTACATTAAAGGTATAACACCTTTTCTGCCATCTGTATCGCAGCGCTGTCAACGTAGCAGGAGATGTTCGACACATTCCAGCCAGAGATAACTCCAACAATAACAATCAATTAATGAGGAAAACCAGTCACAGATATACAAAAAACGTGTATCTGCACTCTGCTTTCCTGGAAGACATCTTAACCCAAATCCACTTTATTTATAAGTCTTATTGCAATATTGAGGATTAAAGAAGAATGTTAAGCTTCTAAACTAATTTTATTAGAATTAACTAAAGTTGCATTTTTTAGGTTAATAATAAATAAATTTTAATTTAGATTAAGACCATTCATTAATGGCACTTAACATTAATTTCACATGAGTAACTTTTAGCCACAGCATGCTATTACAGAAACAGGTATCAAGCATTCAGGTTTAACGAAATGTCACTCAGGGTGATTGCCACCTTTGTCCTGCTTCCCACCTATTTTTACCAGCACAATATACACAATTTTGACAAATGAATAGCACATTTAACCCAATATGGCACCATGCGCACAACTTTAAGCCAGCATAAAAGCATACACCCAGAGAAAAAGATTTATCAAAATTTTGCTCCCGGCACAAAATCTTCTACTGCACACCCTTCAAAACGAAGCGAGGGGGGAGTACATTATTCCGTGCTGACTTCCACGGCAGGGAGTGGCAATCATAGCGAAAAGGTTAAAGGTTCATGTCCCCTATCGAAAAATCCAGCAAGCTAGATAACGTCTGTTATGACATCCGCGGCCCGGTTCTAAAAGAGGCAAAACGCCTTGAAGAAGAAGGCAACAAGGTTCTGAAACTCAACATTGGTAACCCAGCGCCATTTGGTTTTGAAGCGCCGGATGAAATTCTGGTTGATGTGATCCGCAACCTTCCGACTGCACAAGGCTATTGCGATTCAAAAGGACTTTACTCCGCACGTAAAGCCATCATGCAGCACTACCAGGCACGCGGTATGCGTGATGTTACCGTTGAAGATATCTATATCGGCAACGGCGTCTCCGAACTGATCGTGCAGGCGATGCAGGCACTGCTGAACAGCGGTGACGAAATGCTGGTACCCGCGCCGGACTATCCGCTGTGGACGGCAGCCGTGTCACTGTCCAGCGGTAAAGCGGTGCACTACCTGTGCGACGAGTCCTCTGACTGGTTCCCGGACCTCGATGATATTCGCGCGAAAATTACGCCCCGCACGCGCGGCATCGTGATCATTAACCCGAACAACCCAACGGGCGCGGTATACTCGAAAGAGCTGCTGATGGAGATCGTCGAGCTGGCCCGTCAGCACAACCTGATCATTTTCGCCGACGAAATCTACGACAAGATCCTGTACGACGCGGCACAGCACCACTCAATCGCTGCGCTGGCCCCGGATCTGCTGACCGTCACCTTTAACGGCCTGTCTAAAACCTATCGCGTGGCCGGTTTCCGTCAGGGCTGGATGGTACTGAACGGTCCGAAAAAGCACGCCAAAGGCTATATTGAAGGGCTGGAGATGCTGGCCTCCATGCGTTTATGCGCCAACGTTCCGGCGCAGCACGCGATCCAGACGGCGCTGGGTGGCTATCAGAGCATTAGCGAGTTCATCGTTCCCGGTGGTCGCCTGTACGAACAGCGCAACCGTGCGTGGGAACTGATCAACGATATTCCTGGCGTCTCCTGCGTGAAGCCGAATGGCGCGCTCTACATGTTCCCGAAAATTGACGCGAAGCGCTTTAATATTCATGACGACCAGAAAATGGTGCTCGATTTCCTGCTCCAGGAAAAAGTGCTGCTGGTTCAGGGTACGGCGTTTAACTGGCCGTGGCCGGATCACGTGCGTATCGTGACGCTGCCGCGCGAAGATGATCTGGAAATGGCCATCAGCCGCTTCGGGCGCTTCCTCTCCGGATACCATCAGTAATCTTAAAATCAGGCTACTTCGGTAGCCTGATTTGCATCTTCCCTCCCCTCCCCGCACAATGAACGCCTGTCGCAGTGAAGACAAAAGGTACCCTATGAGTCAGAGTCATTTCTTTGCCCACCTCTCCCGCCTGAAACTCATCAACCGCTGGCCGCTGATGCGCAATGTCCGCACGGAAAATGTGTCAGAGCACAGCCTGCAGGTTGCGATGGTTGCTCACGCACTGGCCGCCATTAAAAACCGCAAATTCAACGGTCAGGTCAATCCAGAGCGCATTGCCCTGCTGGCGATGTACCACGATGCGTCAGAAGTGCTGACCGGCGATCTGCCTACGCCGGTAAAGTATTTCAACTCGCAGATTGCGCAGGAATATAAGGCCATCGAGAAAATTGCCCAGCAGAAGCTGATTGACATGGTGCCTGAAGAACTGCGCGACATCTTTGAGCCGCTCATCGATGAGCATCAGTACACGGAAGATGAAAAGTCGCTGGTCAAACAGGCCGACGCGCTCTGCGCCTACCTCAAGTGTCTGGAAGAGTTGTCCGCGGGGAATAACGAATTTTTACTGGCAAAAACGCGTCTGGAAAAAACGCTGGAATCCCGCCGCAGCGAAGAGATGGATTACTTTATGCAGGTGTTTGTACCGAGCTTCCATCTGTCGCTGGATGAGATTAGCCAGGATTCGCCACTCTGATTTTCGCCCAGCGGCGCTGCGCTTGCAGGGCCTACGGGATTGTAGGCCGGGTAAGGCGTAGCCGCCACCCGGCAAAATGCTCAGAACGGGAACAGAACCGGTATCAATATCACGCATACCACCATCACCAGCACGGTGAACGGCACGCCCAGCTTCACGAAATCACTGAATGTGTAGTTCCCCGGCCCCAGCACCAGCGTGTTCACAGGTGAAGAAACTGGCGTCATAAATGCCGCTGAGGCCGCCATTGCGACCATCATCGCAAAAGGATACGGCGACACGCCCATGGATTTGGCCATCGCCAGCGCAATCGGCGCCATCAGTACCGCCGTCGCGGTATTGGAGATAAACAGACCGATAGTGGCGCACATGATAAACAGGCAGACCATCATCATATAAGGCCCATACCCGCCGCCCACGTCCATTAAGCCTTTAACGATCAGATCCACCCCGCCGGTTTTTTGCAGCGCCAGGGCGAAGGGCATCATCCCGACAATGAGAATAATGCTCGGCCAGTGAATGGCTTTATAGGCGCTTTCGGCGTCAATACAGCGGAATTTGCCCATCAACAGGCAGGCAATAATTGCCGCGACCGGATTGGGGATCTCATCGGTCAGCATCAGCGCCACCATCAGCACCAGACAGAAAATTGCGTGCGGGGCCTGGCTGTGGGCCGGGGAGGCGTCGCTCTCCTCAACAGGCATGTTGAGCACCACAAAATCACGCCCTTTTTGCCCGAGCTGGCTTATCAGCTTCCAGTTACCGACGACGAGAAAAATATCGCCCAGCAGGATCGGTTCATCCACCACTGCACCTTCCATCGCTACGCCATCGCGCTTCAGCCCCACGACGTTCAGGCCATAGCGGGTTCGGAACCCCATTTCCCGCACGGTTTTGCCCAACAGTTCCGATTCAGGGATGAGCGATACTTCGGCCATGCCAACATCCAGCGCCTGATCGGAGAAATACTCCCCGCGCAACACCATTGGTTCCAGCAGCTGTTCGCTGCAAAACTCGCGCAGATCCACGTCCGCGGTGGACATATCAATCAGGAGGACGTCCCGTGCGCGGAATTCCGACACCCCGTTGACGTTGACAATCACCCGGCGAAAACGACGCCAGCGCTCTACGCCGATCACATTCGCGCCATAGCGCTCACGCAGCTTCAGGTCATCCAGCCGCTGCCCCACCATCGGCGAGCCAGGACGAATAGCCAGACGGCGCGCGCGCCCGGTAAGGCGGTACTCTTTAATCAAATCGCGGAAGGTGCGTCGCTTCCACCCTTCCTTATTTTTTTCCTGTTTTTCACCTTTCAGGGCAAACCGGGTCAGCAGCATGTAGACCACGCCCAATACCAGAATGACCAGCCCCAGCGGGGTGACGCTGAAAAAGCTGAAGCCCTCAAATCCTTCGCGGATCAGTTCGCTGTTGACGACCAGGTTCGGCGGCGTTGCCACCAGCGTCATCATGCCGCTGATCAAACCGGCAAAACTCAGAGGCATCATCAGGCGTGACGGCGAGCTCTGCATCCGCATGGAGACGCTCAGCACCACCGGGATAAAGATGGCGACCACGCCCGTGGAGCTCATAAACGCCCCCAGCCCGGCGACGGTCACCATCAGGTAGATCAGCATTTTGGTTTCGCTGTTGCCCGCCACCTTCACCAGCCACGACCCCATGATGGTCGCCACACCGGTGCGCACCAGCCCATCGCCGATGATAAACAGGGCAGCAATCAGGATAACGTTGGGATCGCTAAATCCGGAGAAGGCTTCCGGTAGCGTGAGCGTACCGCTCAGCACAAACGCGACGATGACAAACAGGGCGACGGCGTCCATGCGTACCTTGCCCGTTGCAAAAAGAAGGATGGCGATTAAAAGCAGGCTCAGGACCCAAATCAGTTCACCGTTCACAACTTATCCTTGTCAGTGGAAGATGAGGAATTTTGCCATAAAAAAGCCCCAGCAATGTGGGGCCATATCATGGGATTACACTTTTAGCGAGACGGTTACAACTCCGTCAGAGGCTTTTGAAACAGACAGGGCCGTCAGTGAATCCAGCACCAAATCTGCCTCGTCCAGCCGGGGGGATCCGGCCGGAACGTTAACAGCGATGACGTGACTTCCTGCGTTCAGCCCGGCCAGTACGCCAGCGGCAGCGTCTTCCACCACCACACACTCTGCGGGGTCGAGGCCCAGCAGTTCAGCCCCCAGTAAAAATGCATCGGGTTCAGGTTTGCCGCGCTTAACGCGCTCCGCGGTGATAAACACTTCCGGTTTCGGTAAACCTGCTGCCTTATGACGGGCGTGGGCAACCGGAATGGAGCCTGAGGTGACGATAGCCCACGGGATCTGCGCCTCGTTCAGATGCTCAAGCAGCTCGCGCGCGCCCGGTAACGCAGTAATGCCGTCCGTATCCGTGGCTTCAATGTGTTCCAGGTATTTGAACTCCGCCTGAATTTCTTCCTCAGAACGTCCGGCCAGGAAGTGCCGTAACGAGGTAATGGCCTGTTTGCCATGGATAAAATTCAGCACCTCCTGATGGTCGATGCCATGTCTGTCAGCCCAATGGCACCAGGAACGCTCCACAACCGGCAGCGAATCCACCAGCGTACCGTCCAGATCAAACAGAAAACCTCTACACTGCACACGCACCTCCGTCAGGCATTAATGATTTGTTGAATTTCGTTGCTGCTTAAATGGTACTGACGCGGGCAGGCATGCCACGCGCTCAGCATACGCTGATATTTATCCCACATCGGAGTCTGCGCGTTGAAGCCGTGGGTGCCCGCGTCAAAGTGGGTATAGCGCCCTTCCGTATTCACCATAAAGCGAACATAGCTCAGATAACGCGCTTCCGTTGCGGCATCAAAGCCTAAGAAGGTCACGCGGCGCTCGTCAATGGACTGCTGATCTTTGAGATTCGTCCAGGAGACGTGCAGGGCGTGATACATCTCCATAATGTCGATCACGATGCGGCAGGTTTCTTCTTTCAGCTCGCCAAACTCGCGGTCCAGTTCGCGCATTTGCAAACCAAAACCGCGTTCGACGATGGTCTGCAGGCGGCTGTAGCGCGCAGCGTTATCGGGATCAAGCATAGTCATCATTTTGTACTGATTGGACAAAATCAGACGTTGAGCATGGGTCATTTCCATCTTTCGACTCCTGTAGCGCATTGCACTTAAAAAAAAGACACGGTAACTGATTGTTACTGTGCCCTCTTTTCGTCGTCGTTTCGATGATCAATCACAAGTCATCGAGGAATGTTTTATCGAGTTGCTTAAAAGCACGCTTTAACGTGTCCGCCAGCGCCTGGTAATCCGGCTTGCCTTCCACCGGGGCGAGCGCCTGCCCGGCCTCCTCCAGTTTTCCGCGCACTTCATAAAACCAGTGTAAAATAGAAGGGGGAAGCGGGGTGATGGACCGTTTACCTAACCACCACAGTCCCTGCATCGGCAGGCTTAATGCGAAGAGCGCCGTGGCGACCGCAGGTCCAAGCTGCCCACCCAACGCAATCTGCCAGCACAGCGTAAAGATAGCGACAGGCGGCATAAAGCGAATCGCATAGCGCGTGGCGCGGATGGTGCGATTCTCAATAAACATAGGCGCAAGGCGCTTTTCCATCGGCCACGTCTTTGCGTAATGCTGTCCCCGACGAAACAGACTAAAGAAATTTACGGACGGGTTCTCTGGTGTCGACATGGCTGTACCTCAACTTCACATATAAAAATTAAAATTTTCGTGCAAAACCACAACAAGCTATGACAACGTTCAAAATATTTTGTCATCTCTACCCCGTATCGGGTATCCTGTGCCAGCCTGATAGGGCCATAGACGAGAATCATTAACTCGTCAAATTATTGCATATTATGCCATTGGCTGAAAATTGTGCAAAATGGCATAAAATCATAGTTATTTCTTCCATCATGCCACAATGTTCGTTTGGCATGATGTTAATCATAAATGTCTGAGTCATCATGCGTTACGCTGTTAGACTCACTGACGTTTTTTTAGCCACGTATCAATAATAGGTACTTCCATGTCGAGTAAGTTAGTACTGGTTCTGAACTGCGGTAGCTCCTCACTGAAATTCGCCATCATCGATGCGCTCAACGGTGACGAATACCTCTCTGGTTTGGCCGAATGTTTCCATCTGCCTGAAGCACGTATCAAGTGGAAGATGGACGGCAGCAAACAAGAAGCGGCTTTAGGTGCAGGCGCCGCTCACAGTGAAGCGCTGAACTTTATCGTTAACACTATTCTGGCACAAAAACCAGAACTGTCTGCTCAGCTGACTGCGATTGGTCACCGTATCGTCCACGGCGGCGAAAAATACACCAGCTCTGTCGTTATCGACGAGTCTGTGATTCAGGGTATCAAAGACTCTGCATCCTTCGCACCGCTGCACAACCCGGCTCACCTGATCGGTATCGCTGAAGCGCTGAAATCCTTCCCGAATCTGAAAGACAAAAACGTGGCCGTGTTCGACACCGCGTTCCATCAGACCATGCCGGAAGAATCTTACCTCTATGCCCTGCCGTACAGCCTGTACAAAGAACACGGCGTACGTCGTTATGGCGCACACGGCACCAGCCACTTCTATGTAACTCAGGAAGCGGCAAAAGTGCTGAACAAGCCGGTTGAAGAAGTGAACATCATCACTTGCCACCTGGGCAACGGCGGTTCTGTTTCTGCTATCCGTAACGGTAAATGTGTTGATACCTCCATGGGTCTGACCCCGCTGGAAGGTCTGGTGATGGGTACGCGTTCCGGTGACATCGACCCGGCGATCATCTTCCACCTGCACGACACCCTGGGCATGAGCATTGACCAGATCAACAAAATGCTGACCAAAGAGTCTGGCCTGCTGGGTCTGACCGAAGTCACCAGCGACTGCCGTTATGTTGAAGACAACTACGCAGACAAAGAAGACGCTAAACGTGCAATGGACGTTTACTGCCACCGTCTGGCGAAGTACATCGGTTCTTATACTGCGCTGATGGAAGGCCGTCTGGACGCGGTTATCTTCACCGGTGGTATCGGTGAGAACGCAGCGATGGTTCGTGAACTGTCCCTGGGTAAACTTGGCGTTCTGGGCTTCGAAGTTGATCACGAGCGTAACCTGGCTGCCCGCTTCGGCAAGTCTGGCTTCATCAACAAAGAAGGCACCCGCCCGGCTATCGTTATCCCAACTAACGAAGAGCTGGTCATTGCGCAAGACGCGCACCGCCTGACTGCCTGATTCCACACCGCCAGCAATGCTGGCGGTGCTGTTTTGTAACCCGCTACATTTGGGCGGTAACGAAAGAGGATAAACCGTGTCCCGTACTATTATGCTGATCCCTACCGGAACCAGCGTCGGCCTGACCAGCGTCAGCCTTGGCGTTATCCGTGCTATGGAACGCAAAGGCGTTCGTCTGAGCGTCTTTAAGCCAATCGCCCAGCCACGTGCCGGTGGCGATGCGCCAGACCAGACCACCACCATCGTTCGCAAGAATTCCAATCTGCCAGCGGCTGAACCGCTGAAGATGAGCCACGTTGAGTCTCTGCTGTCCAGCAACCAGAAAGATGTGCTGATGGAAGAGATCATCGCCAACTACCATGCTAACGCGCAAGACGCGGAAGTGGTGCTGGTTGAAGGCCTGGTCCCGACGCGCAAACACCAGTTCGCCCAGTCTCTGAACTTTGAAATCGCGAAAACCCTGAACGCAGAGATCGTTTTCGTGATGTCTCAGGGCACTGATACCCCAGAGCAGCTGAACGAGCGTATCGAACTGACGCGCAGCAGCTTCGGCGGCGCGAAAAACACCAACATCACCGGCGTGATCGTGAACAAACTGAACGCACCGGTGGATGAGCAGGGTCGTACTCGCCCTGACCTGTCCGAGATCTTCGACGACTCGTCCAAAGCGAAAGTCATCAAAGTTGACCCGGCTAAGCTGCAGGAATCCAGCCCGCTGCCAGTACTGGGCGCGGTGCCATGGAGCTTCGATCTGATTGCCACCCGTGCAATCGATATGGCGCGTCACCTGAACGCCACCGTGGTTAACGAAGGCGACATCAACACCCGCCGCGTGAAGTCCGTGACCTTCTGTGCGCGCAGCATTCCGCACATGCTGGAACACTTCCGCGCAGGTTCCCTGCTGGTGACTTCCGCAGACCGCCCTGACGTGCTGGTTGCAGCCTGCCTGGCCGCGATGAACGGCGTGGAAATCGGTGCGATCCTGCTGACCGGTGCCTACGAGATGGACCCACGCGTCAGCAAGCTGTGCGAACGCGCGTTCGCCACCGGCCTGCCGGTCTTCATGGTGAACACCAACACCTGGCAGACCTCCCTGAGCCTGCAGAGCTTCAACCTCGAAGTGCCGGTTGATGACCACGAGCGTATTGAGAAAGTTCAGGAATACGTTGCAGGCTACATCAACGCAGATTGGGTCGAATCCCTGACTGCGACCTCCGAGCGCAGCCGCCGTCTGTCTCCTCCAGCATTCCGTTACCAGCTGACCGAGCTGGCGCGTAAAGCAGGCAAACGCGTTGTTCTGCCAGAAGGCGACGAACCACGTACCGTTAAAGCGGCGGCTATCTGTGCAGAGCGCGGCATCGCGACCTGTGTGCTGCTGGGTAACCCGGATGAGATCACCCGTGTTGCGGCGTCTCAGGGCGTTGAGCTGGGCGCTGGCATCGAAATCGTTGACCCGGAAGTGGTTCGTGAAAGCTACGTTGCCCGTCTGGTTGAGCTGCGTAAGAGCAAGGGCATGACCGAAGCCGTTGCGCGCGAACAGCTGGAAGACAACGTGGTGCTGGGCACGCTGATGCTGGAGCAGGACGAAGTTGACGGTCTGGTTTCCGGTGCGGTTCACACCACGGCGAACACCATCCGTCCACCGCTGCAGCTGATCAAAACCGCACCGGGCAGTTCTCTGGTTTCTTCCGTGTTCTTCATGCTGCTGCCTGAACAGGTTTACGTTTACGGTGACTGCGCGATCAACCCGGATCCAACCGCAGAGCAGCTGGCAGAAATCGCTATCCAGTCCGCGGACTCTGCGATTGCCTTCGGTATCGAACCGCGCGTAGCGATGCTCTCCTACTCCACCGGCACCTCGGGTGCAGGTAGCGACGTAGAGAAAGTGCGTGAAGCGACCCGTATTGCTCAGGAAAAACGTCCTGATCTGATGATCGACGGCCCGCTGCAGTACGACGCCGCGGTTATGGCTGACGTTGCGAAATCCAAAGCGCCGAACTCGCCGGTTGCAGGTCGCGCTACCGTGTTCATCTTCCCGGATCTGAACACCGGTAACACCACCTACAAAGCGGTACAGCGTTCTGCAGACCTGATCTCCATCGGGCCGATGCTGCAAGGGATGCGCAAACCTGTGAACGACCTGTCTCGTGGCGCACTGGTAGACGATATCGTTTACACCATCGCGCTGACGGCGATCCAGTCTTCGCAGCAGCAGTAATGTTAAAAAGCCCGGTGGCGCTAGCGCTTACCGGGCCTACGGTTTTGTAGGCCGGATAAGCGAAGCGCCATCCGGCAAGAAAGGCGACCACTTAACCGGTCGCTTTTTTATTTACAGCAGCTCGCGCGCCGCCGACACAATGTCATGTGCCGTCAGGCCATACTCCTTCTGCAGGAAATCCTGCGTCCCTACCTGACCGTAGCGCTCCTTGACGCCCACCCGCCGCATCGGTACCGGGCAGGTTTCCACCAGCACTTCCGCCACCGCCGACCCCAGGCCGTTGTGAATGCTGTGGTTTTCACAGGTGACGATGCGTCCGGTTTTCTCGGCGTAGTTTTTCACCAGCATCCGGTCGATGGGCTTCAGGGTAAACATGTCGATGACCGCCGCGCTGACGCCCTCTTGCTCCAGCTGGCGCGCCGCTTCCAGCGCTTCCGCCACCATGATGCCGTTGGCAATCAGCGTAATATCGGTTCCTTCACGCAGCACGTTGCCTTTGCCGATGGTGAAGGTGGAACCCGGGGCATACACGCTCGGCGCCTGCTTACGGATGGTCCGCACCCAGTAGAAGCCTTCGAGGTCGATAAGCTGGCGCAGCACGTCCTCGAACATCACCGCGTCGGTCACCTCCAGCACCACCGAATGCGCCAGACCGCGTACGATGCCCATATCCTCAAACGACATATGCGTTCCGCCGTTGTGGCAGGCCGTCACGCCCGCGTCCGAGGCAATCACCTTCACATTGTTGCGCTGATAGTCCAGGGACATAAACAGCTGGTCAAAGCAGCGACGGCTGGCAAACGCGGTGAAGGTGTGCACGAACGGCTTGCGTCCGGTCAGCGACAGCCCCGCCGCGGTGCCAATGACGTTGGCCTCCATAATGCCGCAGTTAATCACGTGCTGCGGATAATCGCGCGCCACGCCGTCCATCGCCATCGAGCTCATCAGGTCTGCTTCGAGCGCAATGATGTCACTTCCGGCCTCAATCTGCTTTGCCACGAAGCCAGCGTAAACTTTACGCATCTCAACGGCGTCTTTCTGTCCTGCCGGTGCAACCTTAATCATGTGAAGCCTCCAGTTGGCGAATCGTCTCGTTGAGGGCCGCTTTGCTCTCCGCGGTCAATCGCAGGTGGTGCGAGTTGCCGAGCTGCTCCAGATACGGCACACCCTGCCCTTTGATACTGTCGAGGATGACGACTAACGGACGCGCATCAGCAGCCGGAACCCGCGACGTCACCTCCAGCAGCACAGGAATGTCGTCCCCCTTCACCGTCACCACATCAAAGCCAAAGGCGCGGAATTTGCCCTCCAGGTCAAACGCGCTGATGATCTCGTCCAGCTCGCCGTCGAGCTGCTGTTTGTTCCAGTCGACAAATACCGTCAGGTTGTTCAGGCGATGGTGGGCGATAAACTGGAACGCCTCCCAGCACTGCCCTTCGTTCAGCTCGCCGTCGCCGACGATGCAGAAGACCCGATTCGGTCGCCCGGCCAGCCTGTGCGACAGCGCCATGCCGCCCGCGATGGAGATCCCCTGCCCCAGCGAACCGGTGGTGGCATCCACGCCGCGCGTTTTCAGGCGGTCCGGGTGGCTCGGCAGGCGCGTGCCGTTCTGGTTCAGCGTGCTCAGCTCTTCTGTCGGGAAGTAGCCCTTGATCGCCAGGGTGCTGTAGAGCGCCGGGCCCGCATGGCCTTTCGACAGGACAAAGTAGTCTCGCTCCGGCCAGTCCGGATCCGCCGGGTCGATTTTCATCACCGCACCGTACAGCACGGCCAGGGTTTCTACCACCGACATGCTGCCCCCGTAGTGGCCAAAGCCCAGTTGCGTCAGGGATTTCAGCGTCTCAAGACGAATCTGACGCGCGAGTTCGGTTATCTCTTTCTCATTCATGATTTGGCTCCGGTGTTTTCCTGCGCGTTACCGCCCGCAGGTTTGTTTTTCGCGAAGACGTTGTACGCCACCAGCAGCGCGAACAGCGCCACGACCAGCCCGGTGATGGCAAGCGGCGACAGGAAGCGCGCCAGGTTGCCGAGGACAATCCCGACCGCGCCGAAGTCGGCGTCAGAGAAGGTGGTGTTGGCAAAGCCAATGGCGCCCAGTACCGGCAGCAGCAGGACCGGCAGGAAGGTAATCAGCAGGCCGTTGGCAAAAGCGCCAATCATCGCCCCGCGCCGTCCGCCGGTGGCGTTACCAAACACGCCCGCCGTTGCGCCGGTGAAGAAGTGCGGCACGACGCCCGGGAGGATCAGCACCCAGCTAAACTGACCGCAGATGAACAACCCCACAATCCCACCAAGGAAGCTGAACAGGAAGCCAATCAGCACCGCATTTGGCGCATACGGATAGACCACCGGGCAGTCCAGCGCAGGACGCGCATTGGGTACCAGCTTTTCCGAGAAGCCGGTAAAGGCAGGAACGATTTCCGCCAGAATCAGGCGTACGCCCTGCAGGATGATGAACACGCCTGCCGCAAAGGTAATCGCCATGATGATGGCGTAGACCAGGTAGTTCTGACCGCCGCTGAAGGTGGCCTCCACGTACTCGCGCCCGGCGCTCACCGCCATGATCAGGTAGATAATCATCATGGTCAGGGAGATGGAGATCGAGCTGTCGCGCAGGAAACTCAGGTTCTTCGGCAGGTTCATCTCTTCCGTTGAGCGGGAGCCTTTGCCGACCTTGCTGCCAATCCAGCCGGACAGCACGTAGCCCAGCGTGCCGAAGTGACCGAAGGCAATCTCATCATTGCCGGTAATGCGCTTCATGTAGCGCTGGGCAATCGCCGGGAAGAAGGCCATGATCAGGCCGAGGATCAGCGAGCCGGTAAAGACCAGCCCCACGCCCTCAAAGCCTGCGACCGTCAGGATCACGCCAATCATGCACGCCATATAAAACGTGTGGTGTCCGGTCAGGAAGATATACTTCAGGCGGGTAAAGCGAGCGACGATAATATTCGCCACCATGCCGAAAGCCATAATCAACGCGGTCGCTGCACCGTATTTTTCCAGCGCAATGGACACTATCGCTTCATTGTTTGGAATAATGCCCTGGATAGTAAAGGCGTGTTCAAACATCCCGCCTAATGGATTTAATGACCCCACCAGCACCGTGGCACCGCCGCCCAGCACAATAAAGCCCAGGATAGTTTTAATTGTTCCTTTCACCACGTCGGAAAACGCTTTTTTCTGCGCAACCAGACCGATTAACGCGATTAAACCGACCAGCACCGAAGGGACTTTTAAAATATCAACAACGAAATTCAGCGTTTCAAGGATAAACATATCCACCTCGCCTTATCAGGGTTATTGTCTTTCGAACCAGCCGCGCAGCTGCGCTTCAAGTTCGTTAATGTCGATGATGTTGTTGATCACCACCAGCTGGCTTTCCGGCAAGCTGGCGCTGGCGGCAATGTCTTTTGCCATCACGAACAGATCGGCCGCGCCCGGCGTGGCCGAGGAGAGATCGGAGTGTTCAACCTCAGCTTCAATCTCCAGCTTTTTGAGCACCTTTTTAATATTCATTTCGACCATAAAACTACTGCCCAGGCCAGAACCACAAATAGCCATGATTTTCATTGTTGTCCCCTTATTTTGAGTAGAGTACGCCCCATCACGCTGACGCGTAATGTTGTGAAAAACCGGATTAAAGAATTAAATCAGAAGCGGTTAATAATCGTTTTAATTTCCTCCAGGGTATTCACCTGATGCAGTTCGTCCATATCGGTATCGCTGGAAAATAACTCTGCCAGCGACGAGATCATCTCGATATGGCTATTTTTGTCGGGTGCCGCGAGCATAATAATGACGTCGACAGGGTCAAACTCACCGGCACCAAACGAGACGCCCTGTTTTAGTTTTAATAACGACAACCCCAGTCCTTTGGCGCCTTCCTCCGGCCGCGCATGCGGCATCGCCAGCCCTGGTGCCAGCACATAATAGGGTCCTAACGTGTGGTGCTGCTGGATGATGGCCGTGACGTATTCAGGCTCAATCACCTGCAAATCCAGCAGCGGCTTCGCGCACAGCTCCAGCGCCTGCGGCCAGCCTTCCACGCTCTCCTGCAGCGTGATGGTTGTATCATATATCCATTTTTTGAGCACTTTTCACTCCCGCGACACGCTTTAGATGAGCAAACTTTATTCAACGCATCAGTGATTGACTGCGATCGCGATCACAAAGATAGCGCTACCAATCGTTATCGTGCAGAAATGTGATAGCGCTATCAAATTGCAATCACGTTGCTAAATCACAGCAAAAAAAGGGATTTAAGGCGTATACTGCCTGTCACGTGAAACGAAGGAAAAGAAGAACGCGTCTGGTCAGCAGGAAGGTGTATGTCTCTAACCCGAAAACGGCGCAGTACTGGTAAAGTGACACTCGCCGATGTCGCACAGCTTGCCGGTGTGGGCACGATGACCGTGTCCCGTGCGCTTCGCACGCCCGAGCAGGTTTCCGATAAACTACGAGAAAAAATTGAAGCTGCCGTGCAGGAGCTGGGTTATATGCCTAATCTTGCCGCCAGTGCCCTGGCCTCGGCGTCGTCCTGGACGATAGCCATGGTGGTGCCCAACCTCTCCGAAGCAGGCTGCTCGGAGATGTTCGCCGGGCTACAGCAGGTGCTGCAACCTGCCGGGTATCAGATCATGCTGGCTGAGTCCCAGCATCGTCTTGAGCAGGAGGAGAAACTGCTGGAGACGCTGCTGGCGTCGAACATTGCCGCCGCTATCCTGCTCAGCGTTGAACATACCGACACTGTTCGCCACTGGCTGAAAAACGCCTCAATTCCGGTGATGGAGATGGGCGCCATGCGCGCCGATCCGATTGATATGAATATCGGGATTGATAACGTGGCGGCCATGTATGAGCTCACGGAGATGGTCATTAAGCGCGGCTATCAAAATATTGGCCTACTGTGTGCCAATCAGGAGCAGTGGATTTTCCAGCAGCATCTGCAGGGCTGGTACAAAGCCATGCTTCGCCACCATATGTCGCCGAACCGGGTCATTAACGCGGCGATGCCGCCGAGCTTCTCGACCGGCGCGGCGCAACTGCCCGAGTTCCTGCTGGCCTGGCCGGAGCTGGATGCGCTGGTGTGCGTCTCTGACGAGCTGGCCTGTGGCGCGCTGTACGAGTGCCAGCGCAGGCGAATCAAAGTGCCGGACGATCTGGCGGTGGTAGGTTTTGGCGATAGCGACGTGAGCCGCGTCTGTCAGCCGCCGCTGACGACCATGGCGGTGCCGCATCGTAAGATTGGAATTGAAGCCGGGAAAGCGTTACTGGAGCGCCTGAATGGCGGAGACTGGCGCGATCAAAAGCCCATCGCGTCCAGTCTGTGTCTGAGAGAGAGTTGCTGAAGCTTACTCAGCCTCTTCCTCTTTCTCTGATTTGGTCGATTCGTTATTGGCGTTGCGGCTCATCCAGAGCGCCAGCGCTTTTAACGAATCCGGCGTGAACTCGTCGCAGCGCGCGGTGATCTCCTCCGGCGTCATCCAGTTCACTTCGCTGACTTCGTCTTCCTGCAGGGCGAACGGGCCGTGAGAGACGCAACTAAACAGCCCGCCCCAGACGCGACAGTGTTCATCCTCGAAATAGAACTGCCCGTGCTCGGCAAACGGCACACCGGCAATGCCTAACTCTTCTTCCGCTTCACGACGCGCGGAATCCAGCAGCACTTCATCCGCCTGGACGACGCCACCTGCAGTAGCATCCAGCATACCCGGGAGAAAATCTTTCGTGTCCGTGCGGCGCTGAACCAGAATTTTACCCATACCGTCATGCACAACGATATATGTCGCACGGTGACGCAGGCGCTCCGCACGCATTTGCTCGCGGCTGGCCTGCGCGATCACTTCATTCTCTTCGTTGACAATGTCAACCCACTCTGTACTTGCCAAATGACTCTGCTCCACCATCGGGAAACCTTCTCTTCTAAGCGCTCTTTCGGCGCGTTTGCAGTTGAGGTGTAACTTACGGATTAATCGCTACCTGCGCAATAACTTGCTGATCATTAAGTGCGATAACGCTCAGGGTATTTCCTTCCAGCATGCCGTAGCTCGCAGGATATCCGCCTTTTGGGATGCTGACCGAGCCCGGATTAAAGTGATAAATCTCACCGCGCTTTTCAGCAACCGGAATATGAGTATGACCGTAAACCAGGACATCGCCAGCCGCGAGCGCCGGAAGATTATCCGGGCTAAAAAGATGCCCATGGGTCAGAAACAGTCGGCTTTGTTCCAGCAGCACCTGCTGCCACGGCGCAGTAAGGGGAAAATGCAGCAGCATCTGGTCCACTTCGCTGTCGCAGTTGCCGCGAACGGCGATGATGCGCGAGGCATACGGGTTGAGCTTTTCCGCGACCTGCGCAGGGGCGTAGCCTTCCGGCAGCGCGTTGCGCGGGCCGTGATTGAGCACGTCGCCCAGAATAATCAGCCACTGCGCGCCGCTTTGTGCAAACAGGGAGAGGACACGCTCGGTAGCGGGCAGCGATCCATGGATATCCGACGCAAACATCAGTTTCATCAGTCACTCCTCGGGAAAACAGACTGCCCCCATCATACCTGAAGCGTCAGGGCTTATCAGCCCGCACGCTTAGCCGAGAGTGCCACATAGCGCTGCACGGAGGCACGCTGCCACTGAAACGCGGCATAATCCACCAGCAGCTGCGGCACCTCATCGCCGTTGAGGATCAGGCGGTTTAGCATCAACGCCAGATCGGCATCAGCAATGCACCACTCGCCGAACAGGTTCGGGTTGCCGTGTGCGAGGAGCGAGGTGGCGGTTTCAATGAGTTTTTGCGCGCTTTCTGCACCTTCTGCGCTGAGAGCTGGTTTTTTCACCCCGGCAAACACGACGTCCGTGGAGCGTTCGACGCGAATCGGTACCAGATCGCTTCGCAACCACGCCTGGATCTGCCGCGCCCGGGCGCGTTTTTGCAGGTCGTGAGGATAGATGCGCTCCCACTCCGGCGGCGCGAACCGATCTTCCAGATATTCATCAATCGCCGAGGATTCGCTCAGGGCAAAACCGTCAATCTCCAGCACCGGCACGCGTCGGGTCAGGTCGTAACCCTGCCACTGCGGTTTAAGATGTTCACCGCCGTCGAGATCAACGGTCTTCAGCGTAAACGTGAGCCCTTTTTCGGCCAGCGCAACGTATACGCTCATAACATAGGGAGAAAAGAAATTCGCATCGGACCACAACGTGATGACGGGCTGGTTCATAACATCCTCATAGGCTGATCGGTTTTTACTCAACATATAATCTCTTTGCCTCGCTGTCACTTGATGAAAACTCACGATTTACAACAACCACCTATACTCATTTGTCATGGCACCACTCTTCGCATGGACAGGAGTTGAGAATGATCGACCTTTATTACGCCCCTACCCCAAACGGCCATAAGATCACCCTCTTTCTTGAAGAAGCCGAGCTGGATTACAGGATCATTCGCGTGGATATCAGCAAGGGCGAACAGTTCAGCCCTCTCTTTCTGGCTATCTCGCCGAATAATAAAATCCCGGCCATTATTGATAACCAGCCGGCGGACGGGGGCAGACCGTTGAGCCTGTTTGAATCCGGTGAAATTTTGCTCTATCTGGCAGAGAAAACCGGCAAGTTGCTGAGCGGCGAGCTGCGAGAGCGTCACCATACCCTGCAGTGGCTCTTCTGGCAGGCGAGCGGGCTGGGGCCCATGCTGGGTCAAAACCATCACTTTACTGCTTACGCCCCGCAGCCCATTCCCTATGCGATAGAACGCTATCAGGTCGAGACGCAGCGGCTCTATGACGTTCTGAACCGTCGGCTGAAGAAAACGCCGTGGCTCGGGGGGGATCATTACAGCATTGCCGATATCGCCTGCTGGCCATGGGTGAATACGCATGAAAAACACCGAATTGACCTGGCCTCTTACCCGGCGGTGAACAACTGGTTTGAGCGCATCCGGACCCGCCCGGCGACCGAGCGGGCGATGCAAAAAATCCAGCAGATTTAACCCTCTATGAGGCTGGGTGCCTGCGAGCCTCTCATGTATTATGAGCAGGAAATACTGACACGGAGAAGACCTGCAATGTCACAGCCAGACGCCATTATTCGTATAAAAAATTTACGCTTGCGTACCTTCATCGGTATCAAAGAGGAAGAGATCGCCAACCGTCAGGATATTGTCATTAACGTGGTGATTCACTACCCCGCAGATAAAGCGCGGGCCAGCGAAGACATCAACGACGCGCTTAACTACCGCACAATAACCAAAAACATCATTCAGTACGTGGAGAATAACCGCTTCTCCCTGCTGGAAAAATTAACTCAGGATGTGCTCGATATCGCACGCGAACATCACTGGGTCACTTATGCTGAAGTTGAGATCGATAAACTTCACGCCCTGCGCTACGCCGATTCCGTCTCCATGACGTTAAGCTGGCGGCGCCAGGCGTAAACCTGGAGGTTGTATGAAGATTTTGCTGACCGGCGGTACAGGCCTGATTGGTCGTCACCTCATTGCGCGTCTGCAGGCCTTGCATCACGACATCACCGTGGTCACGCGCAGCCCGGAGAAAGCGCGTCAGGTGCTGGGGGCGGGTGTCGATATCTGGAAAAATCTGGCCGATCAGCAAAATCTGGACGGCTTCGACGCCGTCATTAACCTCGCGGGTGAACCCATCGCCGATAAGCGCTGGACGGAAGAGCAAAAACAGCTGTTATGCAGCAGCCGGTGGAACATCACCGAAAAGCTGGTCGAGCTGATCCGCAACAGCCACACGCCGCCTTCCGTGCTGATTTCGGGTTCCGCCGTGGGCTACTACGGCGATCTTGGCGAGGTGGTGGTGACCGAGGAAGAGCCGCCCCATAACGAGTTTACCCACAAACTCTGCGCCCAGTGGGAGCGTATCGCCAGTGCGGCGCAAAGCGATCGAACCCGCGTCTGCCTGCTGCGGACCGGTGTCGTTCTGGCACCGAAAGGCGGCATCCTGGCGAAGATGCTTCCCCCTTTCAGGCTCGGACTCGGGGGCCCCATTGGTAATGGCCGTCAGTATATGGCCTGGATCCACATCGACGATATGGTCAACGGTATTCTCTGGCTGCTGGATAACGATCTGCGCGGGCCGTTCAATATGGTTGCGCCATATCCGGTGCGTAATGAACAGTTTGCTCACGCGCTGGGGCATGCCCTGCACCGTCCGGCAATTTTGCGCGTGCCTGCCACGGTCATTCGTCTGCTGATGGGTGAAGCGTCTGTTCTGGTATTAGGCGGACAGAGAGCGCTGCCAAAACGACTGGAAGCGGCCGGCTTTGCGTTCCGCTGGTATGAATTAGAAGAGGCGCTGGGGGATGTGGTGCGGTGAATATGTTACAGTGACAGGCCATGTTCCGAAAATATGGCGTCACAATGGCAACGATCACCACTCCCCGGCTTTACCTCACCCCTTTCGAACCCACTGACTGGGCCTTCTTCCGCTCGCTGCGTGAAGATCGCCGCATCATGCGCTACATGGCCGCCATCGCGCCAGAAAAAGAGACCCGACGCGTGTTTGCCGCGCGACTCGCTGCTGCTCATGTGTTTGTCATTCGCGCCCGGGATGATGATACGCCGCTTGGCGATATTGGCCTGCAAATCAGCCCTGAGAATCGTGAGGAGGCCGATATCGGCTATACGGTTGTACCTGCCGCGCAAGGGAAAGGTATCGCCAGCGAGGCGCTGCGCGCGGTGTGTGATTATGCGTTCAACCAGACCGGCGTGAAGGCGATTAACGCGTACGTGCTGGCGGACAACGGCGGATCGGTGCGCGTGCTGGAGAAAGCCGGGTTTGTGCGTACGCAGGTGCTGGAAAAGGCGTATGAAATTGACGGCGTGCGCTATGACGATTGGGTCTATCGGCTGGAGTATGCCGGCCAGCAACAGAATTAGTAGGCCCGGTAAGCGAAGCGCCACCGGGCGATTGGGCTGTACTGCGGCCTGATGCCCTCACCTCGCCCCTCTCCCACAGGGAGAGGGAGAAGCAAACCTACTTCAACGACCCCTTCAGGAACTGCTGCAAACGCGGGCTTTGCGGGTTCGCCAGCACCTCGTCCGGATGCCCCTGCTCTTCAATTTTCCCCTGGTGCAGGAAAATCACGTGGTTCGAGACGTTACGGGCGAAGCCCATCTCGTGCGTCACCACCACCATCGTTTTGCCCTCTTCAGCCAGCTTCTGCATGATGCGCAGCACTTCGCCAACGAGTTCCGGGTCGAGCGCGGAGGTCGGTTCGTCGAACAGCAGCACCTCGGGTTCCATCGCCAGCGCGCGCGCGATGGAGACACGCTGCTGCTGACCGCCGGAGAGATGCACCGGGTATTTCATCTGCTGGCGCTCGTCGATGCCCACTTTCGCCAGATATTTCACCGCACGCTCGCGGGCTTCCTGCTTGCTCAGCCCCAGTACCTGAACCGGCGCTTCCATCACGTTCTCCAGCACCGTCATGTGGCTCCAGAGGTTGAAGTGCTGGAACACCATCGTCAGGCGCGTACGCAGCAGGCGCAGCTGGTGTTTATCCGCCACCTTCAGCTGGCCGTCTTTGTCACGCACCAGGTTGATGTTCTGCCCGCTCACCACGATCGAGCCTTCGCTCGGCTTTTCGAGGAAGTTAATGCAGCGCAGGAAAGTACTTTTACCCGAGCCGGATGAACCGATGATACTGATTACATCGCCTGCGTTAGCCTGCAGCGACACCCCTTTCAGCACTTCATGTTCGCCGTAGCGTTTGTGCAAATCAATAACGTTTAATTTGTTCTCAGCCATCATCTTTCTCAGTGCGTCGAAGAAGGTTTTATATGCTGCAACCAGCGTTTTTCAGCCTTACGGAACAGGCTAATCAAAACATAAGAGATAATTAAATAGAGCACCGCCGCAATGCCAAACGCGGTAAACGGCTGATAGGTCGCGGAGTTAATATCGCGCGCGATTTTGAGCAGATCCGGCACCGTCGCGGTAAAGGCAAGCGCGGTGGAGTGCAGCATCAAAATCACTTCGTTACTGTACGCCGGTAACGCGATACGCAATGCCGACGGCAGAATAATGCAGCGATAAAGTTTCACTGAGGAAAAGCCGTACGCGCGCGCCGCCTCAATTTCACCGTACGGAACCGAACGAATGGCTCCCGCGAAAATCTCGGTGGTATAGGCGCAGGTGTTGAGCGTCAACGCCAGCACCGTACAGTTCAGACCGCTGCGGAAGAACGCATTCAGCATCTCAGTGCCTTTTACGATCTCAAGCGTATACATCCCCGAATAGAACACCAGCAGCTGTACGTACAGCGGCGTACCGCGAAACACGTAGGTAAACAGCCAGATCGGGAACTGGATAAATTTATTGTTCGACACGCGGCCAATGGCAAGAAACACCGCCAGAATGCCGCCCATCACCACGGAGGAGATCAGCAGCCAGAGCGTAATCGCCACGCCGGTAAAGCGGTAGCCATCTGTCCACAGCAGCGATTTCCAGTATTCCTGAATGATCTCAATCACAGGTCAGCCCTCTTCACACCCACGGAGTAGCGACGCTCGAGCAGAAGCAGCACACCATTGGAGACGGTCGTAAAGACCAGATAAATCACGCCGCAGACCACCGCAAAGTAGAACGGCTCCCAGGTGCTCTTGCCCGCCAGCTGAGTCGCTTTCACGACGTCTTCCAGACCGAGCAGCGAGACCAGCGCTGTCGCTTTGAGGATAACCTGCCAGTTGTTGCCGATGCCCGGAAGCGCATAACGCATCATGGCCGGGAACATAATCCGACGAAACGTTTGTGAAGAGGTAAAACCAAATGCGGTTGCCGCCTCAATGTGGCCCTTCGGCACGGCCATGTAAGCACCGCGGAAGGTTTCGGTGAAGTAGGCACCGTAGATAAAACCGAGGGTAATAATACCGGCCACCATCGGGTCGATATCAATTTGTCCCATGCCCATCGCGTCCGTCACGCTGTTCAGCGCAATCTGCAGACCGTAAAAGATAAGCAGCATCAGCACCAGATCGGGAACGCCGCGAATAAGCGTGGTGTAGCCTTCAAAAATTAGCGCCAGCGGTTTGTTAGCCGAAAGCTTCGCCCCTGCGCCTGCCAGACCTATCAGCACCGCCAGCACCACGGAGCTGATAGCCAGCTCAAGGGTGACAAGCGCGCCATGTAAAATAACGCCAGAAAATCCGTACAGCATACCGCGAGCCCTGTCGTATCGTGAGTGGTGGAACCGTGTCTTTCCCCCTCCCACGGAGGGAGGGGCCGCACGTTATTTGACGGGGCGATTAGCCGCCGTAAACATTAAAATCAAAGTACTTTTTCGCCAGCTTGTCGTAGGTGCCGTCAGCGCGCATTTCAGCAAACGCTTTGTTCAGCGCCTCACGCAGCTCATTGTCTTCTTTGCGCAGGCCCATACCGGTGCCCACACCAAACAGCTTCACGTCCTTAATGGACGGGCCGCCAAACTTGTAATCTTTACCGACCGGCGTTTTCAGGAAGCCTTCGCTTGCCGCGACTTCATCCTGGAATGCCGCATCAATTCGGCCTGCCGTCAGGTCAGCGTAGATATTTTCCTGGCCCTGATAGGAGACGATTTCAATCCCCTTCGGCGCCCAGTGTTCGTTACCGTAGGTTTCCTGGGTAGTGCCCTGCAGCACGCCGACACGTTTACCTTTCAGGGACTCCAGCGTTGGCTGAACGTCAGACGATTTAGCCACCACCAGACGAGAATCGGCCGCGTAGAGTTTGTCTGTGAAGGCAATCTCCTGCTGGCGTTTTTCGGTGATGGAGAGGGAGGACATGATCACGTCGATTTTTTTCGCTTTCAGGGACGGGATCAGCGCATCCAGCGGGTTCTCAACGTAGGTACACTGTGCTTTGATGCGTTTGCACAGCTCATTGGCCAGATCGATGTCAAAACCAACCAGTTCACCCTTTGAATTCTTCGATTCGAACGGCGCATAGGTGGGATCGGTACCGATCCGAATTTTCTGCGGAATGGCTGCGAATGCCGCGGTAGCGCTGGAAAAGGCCAGCACCAGAGATAGTGACAACACGAGTTTTTTCATATTTGTCCTCAACAAACTGTCTTCATACGGGTTTTTTACGACGACGGGGTGGTGCTAATGTGCCATTAATTCCTTCTGACAGGCAAAGACTAATGCCCTTCAGGCGGGAATTTTTGCATTATAAATGCGTAAGTATGCACAAAGCGATCCAATACGGTGCAACGAACGCACCGTATTGGGTCAACCGTTCCCGTAACGCACCTTTCCGGTGCGTTAGCGTCAGGTATTATTCACCGTATACGTTGAAGTCGAAGTATTTCTTCGCCAGTTTGTCGTAAGTACCGTCTTTACGCAGCTCTGCAAAGGCTTTGTCGAAGGCGGCTTTCAGCTCGGTATCATCCTTACGCAGGCCAATACCGGTGCCGTCACCAAAGTATTTTTTGTCTTTCACCGACGGGCCCGCAAACGCGTAGTCTTTCCCCGCAGGCTGTTTCAGGAAGCCTTCACTCGCGGCGACTTCATCCTGGAATGCCGCATCCAGACGGCCTGCCGCCAGGTCAGAATAGATCAGATCCTGGTTCTGGTAAGCCACCACGTCGACACCCTTCTCACGCCAGGTGGCATTGGCATAACCTTCCTGGGTCGATCCCTGAAGCACGCCAACATGCTTGCCTTTCAGCGAGTCGATGGTTGGCTTAATCGGGGAGCCTTTTGGCGCAATCAGGCGAGAATCCGCGGCGTAGAGCTTGTCAGAGAAGGCAATCTCCTGCTGGCGTTTTTCGGTGATGGAGAGAGAAGAGATAATGGCGTCGATTTTCTTGGCTTTCAGCGACGGGATTAACGCGTCAAAGTCGCTGCCCACCCATGTGCATTTCACCGCAATGCGCTTGCACATTTCATTTCCCAGATCGATATCAAACCCCACGAAATCGCCTTTCGCATCCTTGGAAGAGAATGGCGCGTAGGTTGCGTCTGTACCGATACGAACCGTCTGTGGAAGCGCTGCGTAGCTACCTGCTGCCGCACTTAACCCCACGAGCAAAGACAGAGCCAGAACCGTCTTCTTCATACATTTACCCTCAAGTACCGTGATTTTATTATGTATTGTGTTGTGTTGCAGGCTTCATCTTGCAGGTCTTATGCCACATTGCCGTCTGGTCAAAACTTCGACGTTAAATATGTTAATAAAACGTTGCGATACTGCCTTAATGGTGAAAGATAGCAGGTCTGCCGAACGAACCGGAGAGAGAAAAAGGGAAAAAACGAATTAAATGTCGAGGATATGATCGCCGTTGCATAATTGCCCTGAAACAGGGCAACTTGTCTTTTCATGCACCTGGTTTGTGCACAGATTCAGGCACCCTGCCAGCGGGTGAAGAGATCTTCAGGCAGGTCGATGTCAAACTGATCCAGCACGCGGTTAACGGTCTGATTAATCACGTCATCCAGCGAGGTCGGGCGATGATAAAATGCCGGTACCGGCGGCATGATGATGGCTCCCAGCTCCGCAGCCTGCGTCATTAAGCGCAGATGGCCCAGGTGCAGCGGCGTTTCCCGCACGCAGAGCACCAGAGGACGACGCTCCTTCAGCACCACATCCGCCGCGCGCGTTACCAGGGTATCGGTATAGCTGTTCACAATGCCGGAGAGCGTTTTAATGGAACAGGGCAGGATAACCATGCCAGCCGTTTTAAACGAGCCTGAGGAGATGCTGGCGGCGATATCACGGGCATCGTGAACCACGTCCGCCAGTGCCTGAACATCGCGCAGGGAGAGATCGGTTTCCAGAGAGAGGGTCTGACGCGCCGCCTGGCTCATCACCAGATGGGTCTCGACTTCCGCCACGTTACGCAGAACCTGTAACAGACGTACGCCGTAAATCGCGCCGCTGGCGCCGCTGAGCCCAACAATGAGTCGTTTCATGATTTTCGCCCTTACTGATTTCAGGGCAGACTGTGCAGGATTTTGCGGGGAGTTGCAAGTGAGGGCATTCGCCCTCACCTGCCGGAGCATCAACCTTCGTTGTGCATCTCTAAACTTTCGAGATCGTTCTGCATCTGGACGGCTTTCGCATCGTCGTTGCGCAGCGAATCAAGATAGTCGAGGTACTGCTGGTCAACGTCTTTGGTCACGTAAATACCGTTGAACACGGAGCATTCAAACTGCTGAATTTCAGGGTTCTCGGCACGCACCGCGTCGATGAGATCGTTCAGATCCTGGAAAATCAGGCCGTCGGCACCGATGATCTGGCGAATTTCATCCACTTCACGCCCGTGAGCGATCAGCTCGTTGGCGGTTGGCATATCGATGCCGTACACGTTCGGGAAGCGAATCTCCGGCGCAGCAGAGGCCAGATAGACTTTCTTCGCACCCGCTTCGCGCGCCATCTCGATAATCTGCTCAGAGGTGGTGCCACGAACAATGGAGTCATCCACCAGCAGAACGTTCTTATCGCGGAATTCCGCGCGGTTGGCGTTCAGCTTGCGGCGCACTGACTTACGGCGCAGATGCTGCCCCGGCATGATAAACGTGCGGCCAACGTAGCGGTTCTTCACGAAGCCCTGACGGTATGGCTTGTCCAGAATGCGGGCGATCTCCAGCGCGATATCGCAGGAGGTCTCCGGGATAGGAATCACAACGTCGATGTCGAGATCGTCCCACTCGCGGGCAATCTTCTCGCCGAGCTTCGTGCCCATGTTGACGCGCGCGCTGTAGACGGAAATCTTGTCGATGAAGGAATCCGGACGGGCAAAGTAAACGTATTCAAACAGGCACGGGTTGCTGACCGGGTTGTCGGCACACTGGCGGGTAAACAGCTGGCCCTTCTCGGTGATGTAGACCGCTTCGCCCGGCGCAACGTCGCGCAGGAATTCGAAGCCCAGGGTATCCAGCGCCACGCTCTCAGAGGCAACCATATATTCAGTACGGCCATCGCCGAGGTCGCGCTTACCGAGCACCAGCGGACGAATGCCGTTAGGATCGCGGAAGGCGACCATACCGTGACCGATGATCATCGCAACGCAGGCGTACGCGCCGCGGATCTGACGGTTTGTCGCGGCAATCGCGGCAAAAATGTTGTCTGCTTCCAGCGGATAGTGACGGAAGTTATCCAGCTCGCTGGCGAACACATTGAGCAGGATTTCAGAATCAGAGGTGGTGTTAATGTGGCGACGTTTCTCTTCGAACAGCTTTTTACGCAGCTCATGCGCGTTGGTCAGGTTTCCGTTATGAGCAAGAGTAATGCCATACGGTGAGTTGACGTAGAAAGGCTGTGCCTCAGAGGCGCTGGAACTGCCAGCAGTAGGATAACGAACGTGACCGATCCCCATATTACCTTGCAGACGCTGCATATGGCGGGCTTCAAACACATCGTTTACCAGGCCATTCGCCTTGCGTAAACGGAAGCAGTTGTTTGCATCAATGGTGATGATACCCGCAGCATCCTGCCCACGGTGCTGAAGCACCGTTAACGCGTCATAAATCGACTGGTTTACCGGCATGAAACCGGCGATACCGACAATACCGCACATTCGTCTTTTCCTCGTTAAGCCACATCTCAGGGTTTATGCCCTGGGCAAAAAACTTGACGAGCTTTGCAGATAGTCAAAGAACCATCTGATGATGAAGCTGAACTCTGGAATGAGCTGCGATTTTTGCCAGTCTTCGCTTTTGGAGAACCCGGTGAAGGTATCCAGGAAGAACAGGATCGCGGCCACAATCAGCACGCCTCGTAATGCCCCGAAACAGATCCCGAGCACCCTGTCCGTTCCTGACAGACCGGTTTTCTCGACCAGCTGACCTATCACGTAATTCACGATAGCGCCGACAATCAGCGTTGCGATAAACAGCACCGCGATAGCGATTCCATTTCGGACCAGTTCATCTTCAAAGCCCGTGAACCAGACAGACAGGTAAGTGTAGTAATGACTGGCAACAAAGAAAGCACAACCCCATGTCACCAGCGATAACGCTTCACGAACAAAGCCACGGATCAGGCTAACCAGACAGGAAAAACCAATCACCGCAATGATGGCGTAATCAATCCAGACCATATGTGTCCCACGATTTAACGCCCTGTCATCCAGTTCGGGGCGAATTCTAACAGAAAAAGAAAACGTTTGCGTAGGGATTTCCTTCCCGCGCGTAAATAAAAAAGGCGCTGAAAAAATGTTCAACGCCACGGTCCATTTGACGTCTCTGTGGACGTCTGCTCCCCCCTCACCCCAACCCTCTCCCTCAAGGGAGAGGGAGCAAACCATTCCGGGAATGGGTAAGATCTTATCAGTTCGCGCTGTAGCCCATCACCACACCGCTCAGGCCGGAGATCTGCTTCAGCTCACCGAGCGAACCTTTAAGCTTATCTTTGGACGCTTCTGGCCCCACGAGGATACGGGTAATTTTACCCTGCACCGGCGTGGAAGGTGAAGTGTAAACACGATATCCCGCACTGCGCAGTTTGCTCACGACCTCGTTGACCTTATCGGCGTTTTTCAGCGCACCAAGCTGCACCACGTAGGCTTTACCCGTTGGGGCAGCGGCATCCTGCTGCGCCGGTTTTGCTGGCGGAGGTGTCTCTGACGCCGCGGCTAGCTGTTCTGCGGCTTTATCCCGCTGCGGTTTCGGCTGCGGCTTCTCAACCGGCTTCGGTTTTTCAACCGGTTTAGGCTGCTCGACCGGCACCGGATCGATATCGCTGTTGCTCGCTGCCGCCAGGCGAGACGGATCGAGCGATGGTGCGGCGGCATCGCCTGCACGCACCTCTTCCGCCGCCCCTTCCGGCGGCTGAGCAGGCAGCGCCTGCGTCGCCGCAGGCAGCATATCCGGCTCATCGCGGTCACCCGGCTTCGGCACCAGCGGAATAGCGGCAAACTCATCCTGATAATGCTTTTTCTGCCCGTCGAGCAGACCCGGGAGAATAATCACCCCGAGCGCGACCAGCACAATGGTTCCTGTTAAACGGTTCTGAAACTTACTCGCCACCGGTTCTCCCCGCGTCCATCACTTCCATGACATGTGCCACCGTGTGGAATGACCCACACACCAGCACGGTATCTTCTGGTTTAGCATCCGCCATCGCGGCATGCCAGGCCTGAGCCACGCTACTGTAGATTGCGCCTTTGCCGAGATGTTCCATCAGTTGCTCAGCCGTCGCGCCGCGCGGCCCCTCAAGAGGAGCACAATACCAGCTATCGACCACACTCTCCATGCAGGCCAGCGTCCCGCCGATATCTTTATCATGAAGCATACCGATAACCGCCAGCACGCGCCCGGTTTTTGGTAACGAATTGAGACGTCCCGCGAGATACGCCGCCGCATGGGGGTTATGCGCCACGTCCAGAATCAGGCGCGGTGATTCGCTGACGATCTGGAAACGCCCGGGCAACAGCGCATTCTTAATGCCGTCGCGGATCGCCTGCTCGCTGACCGTGAGGCCACTGGCGCGCAGTGCCGCCAGCGCGGTTGCTGCGTTCGGCTGCGGTACCTGCGGCAGCGGCAGGTTGTCGAGCGCGCCCTGCGCGTCGCTAAAGCGCCAGCCGTTATCCTGGACCTCGTACTGCCAGTCAACGTCGCGGCGCACCAGACGCGCGCCCTTCTCGTTCGCCACGTCAGCAATGGTATGCGGCATATCCGGCTCGCCAACCACCGCGGGCTTATTTGCGCGGAAAATACCGGCCTTCTCGCGGCCAATGCTTTCACGATCCGGTCCCAGCCAGTCGATATGGTCCAGCGCGATGCTGGTGACCACCGCCACGTCCGCATCCACCATATTGGTCGCATCAAGACGTCCGCCGAGGCCAACCTCAAGAATCACCACATCCAACTGCGCCTGTTTGAACAGCCACAGCGCCGACAGGGTGCCGTATTCAAAATAGGTTAATGAGATCTCACCGCGTGCGGCTTCAATTTCCGCGAACGACGCCGTATGCGCCGATTCCGGCAGTTCGCGGTTCTGCACACGAACGCGCTCGGTATAGCGGACCAGGTGTGGCGAGCTGTACACGCCAACTTTGTAACCCGCGGCCATCAGGACAGATTCCAGCGTGCGGCAGGTCGTGCCTTTACCGTTGGTCCCCGCGACGGTGAACACGAAAGGTGCCGGTTTGAGCACATCAAGACGCGCGGCGACCTGGCTTACGCGCTCAAGCCCCATATCGATGGTTTTACTGTGCAGGTTTTCCAGATAAGAAAGCCACGCGGCCAGGGGCGACGTGGCTTGGGGAATGCTTTTATTTTCCATAATGCCCGGTTGTCATTAACAGATTAGAAAGCAAAAGGGCAGCGCCAACCGGCCCTGCCCTTTTCAGTTATCAGGCCTCGGGTTCCTGATCCGGTACCACCACGCCTTCGCGCGGCTCATCCGGGTTCGGCGCTGGCAGATTCATCAGCTTCGCCAGGATGCTCGCCAGCTTCAGGCGCATTTCCGGACGGCGGACGATCATGTCGATGGCGCCTTTCTCGATGAGGAACTCACTGCGCTGGAAGCCCGGCGGCAGTTTCTCGCGAACGGTCTGCTCGATAACGCGAGGACCGGCAAAGCCGATCAGGGCCTTAGGCTCAGCGATGTTCAGGTCGCCCAGCATCGCGAAGCTCGCGGAGACGCCGCCCATGGTTGGGTCGGTCAGCACGGAGATGTACGGCAGACCGCGCTCCTGCATTTTCGCCAGCGCAGCAGAGGTTTTCGCCATCTGCATCAGCGACATCAGCGCTTCCTGCATACGCGCACCGCCGGAGGCAGAGAAGCAGATCAGCGGACAGTTGTCTTCCAGCGCCTGCTCAACGGCACGCACGAAGCGCGCACCAACCACAGAGCCCATTGAGCCGCCCATAAAGGAGAACTCAAACGCAGCGGCAACAACCGGCATCTCATGCAGGGTGCCTTTCATGACGATCAGCGCGTCTTTCTCGCCAGTCTCTTTCTGTGCAGAGGCCAGACGATCTTTGTATTTTTTGGAATCGCGGAACTTCAGCACGTCTTTTGGCTCAAGTTCGCTACCCAGCTCTACCAGAGAGCCTTCGTCCAGCAGGCTATGCAGGCGGTTGCGCGCCGACATACGCATATGGTGGTCACACTTCGGACACACCTCAAGGTTGCGCTCCAGCTCTGCGCGATACAGAACCTGACCGCAGCTATCACACTTCGTCCATACCCCTTCAGGAATGCTCGCTTTACGCGTTGGGGTAATGTTGCTTTTAATTCGTTCAATCCAGCTCATTGATAACCTTTCTGCCTGAACCTGGTCGTTTGCCAGTTTTGCTATAAGAGGCGAATAATGCCATTTTTGCCTCCAACAGACCATGAATGTTGCACATTAAAACATAACAGCCCGAAACTTTGGATAAAAAAGTGGTCGAACCGCCAACGTGCATTTACTTCGCTTGTTTTGCCGCCGCACGTTTATGACGAATAATTTCGATAACGCCCGGCAGTACGGAAAGCACAATAATCGCTACAATCAGTAACTTAAGATTTTCCTGAACCACCGGGAGATCGCCAAACAGGTAGCCTGCATAGGTAAACAACAGCACCCACAACAGCGCCCCCACGACGTTATACATGGCAAAATGACGATAGGACATATGCCCCATTCCCGCCACAAACGGTGCAAATGTGCGCACAATAGGCACAAAGCGCGCAAGGATAATGGTTTTTCCGCCATGGCGTTCATAAAACGCATGGGTTTTGTCTAAATAGCTGCGACGGAAAATTTTCGAATCCGGATTGCTGAACAGCCGCTCACCGAATACGCGTCCAATCGTGTAGTTGACCGCATCACCGACAATAGCGGCAATCACCATCAGCACCACCATAAGATGCACGTTCAGATCGTTAGTGGGTAACGCCGATAGCGCGCCGGCAACGAACAGCAGGGAATCCCCTGGCAGGAATGGGGTAACGACCAGACCGGTTTCACAAAACAGAATGAGGAACAGAATAGCGTAAACCCAGACGCCATACTGCGCGACCAGCTCCGCCAGGTGAACATCAATATGCAGGATGAAATCAATCAAAAAACGAATTACGTCCATATTGTCTAAGCCCTAATTGCACCTTTGTTTAGTCCGCTAAAAAAAGCGGGCCCATTGGCGGTTTCGGCAGGTCAAACCGATCCGGATAGTCTACCGAGACCAGATACAACCCTTCCGCTTTCGCCGTAGCTGCCGCAAGCGTTCTGTCCTTCGCTGCCAGCAGGTCTGCAATCCAGCTCTCCGGCTGGTGTCCGGCGCCCACTTCCATCAGGCTGCCCACAATATTCCGAACCATATGATGTACAAAGGCATTGGCTTTGATATCCACCACCACATACGCGCCAAAACGGCTGACGTTTATGTGCATGACGTTTCGCCACGGCGTGCGGGACTGACACTGCACCGCACGAAACGACGTAAAGTCATTTTCACCAATCAGACACTGCGCCGCGCGATGCATACGTTCTGCATCAAGCGGCTCATAAAAATGCGTCACGCCCTGGCTTAACACCGCCGGACGCAGGCGCTGGTTGTAGATGACATAACGATAGCGACGCGCCGTGGCGCTGAAACGCGCGTGAAAATCATCCGGCACAGCTTTTACCCAACGCACCGCAATGTCACCAGGCAAATTCGCATTTACACCCAGGGTCCAGGCGGCATCCTTACGCACGGCGGTGGTTTCAAAGTGCACGACCTGCCCCGTACCGTGAACACCCGCGTCCGTACGTCCTGCACACAGGACGTTAATCGGCTCGTTTGCCACCTGAGAGAGCGCTTTTTCCAGCTTCTCCTGGACGCTGCGCACCTCGTTCTGACGCTGCCAGCCATAATACTTACTGCCGTCGTACTCAATGCCGAGGGCAATTCTATGGACCGGCTTTTGTTCCACGTCTGACATCAGTACAGGTACTCCTGCACCAGTTTTTCAGCGATTTTGACCGCCATCAGCGCGCCGCCAAAGCGAACGTTGTCGGCAACGGACCAGAACTGAACCTGTTCCGGCATGCCGTAATCGTTACGCACGCAGCCAACGGAAAGATGCGCGCTGCCGGTGGCATCGCCCACCTGGGTCGGGAACTCGCTCTCTTCAGAGAGCACGATGTCTTCACCGCGGCCAAACGCATCGCGCGCCTCTTCTGCTGCCAGCGGACGCAGCGCTTCAAAGCCGACCATCTGCGCGTGGCCGTAAAAGACCGGGGACTGCACGACGTTCGCAGAGATCATCAGGCCATCGTCCTGCAAAATCTTACGCACTTCATCGACGATACGACGCTCTTCGCGCACGGAACCCTCGCGGTCCGGCAGCAGCGGCAGCATGTTGAACGCCAGCTGGCGGCCAAAGAAATCATCTTCATCAATCGGGATACCGTTCAGCAGCTTCGCGCTCTGCCCGGCCAGCGCGTCAACGGCCTTTTTACCGTTCGCGGACGCGGACAGCAGGCTGGTGACGGTAATGCGCGACAGGCCGCCGTCGTCGATCAGCGGTTTCAGGGCAGTCAGCAGCTGGCTGGTCAGGCTGTTCGGCACCGCAATGACGTTACGGTTGCGGTAGTCAGCCAGCACAAACGGGTTCACGTCCGGCACCACCAGCGGCACATCCGGCTCCATCGAGAACAGGCCGCTCAGGTCGATCACCAGACAGCCTGCATTGGTCGCCTCTTCAATGTACGCAGCAGTGGCTTCAGCGCCCGCAGCGAAAAACGCCAGCTGCGCCTGGGTCCAGTCGAATGCTGCCGCGTCCTGGACCATCACGGATTTACTGTTAAAACGCAGATGCTCACCTGCACTGTCGGTACGCGCCAGCGCATAGATATCGCCCACCGGGAACTGACGCTCAGCAAGGGTTTCGAGCAGGGCTTCGCCCACGGCACCCGTGGCACCTAAAATGGCAATGTTCCAGCCTTCAGACATGGTGGTTTACTCCAGAAATAAAAAAGCGTCCCTGTCGGAGTATCCGACAGGGAGCATTAAGAAGACATTAACGTGCCGGATGATGAACGGCGTTAAACCCCAACTTATGCAGCAGCGTCGCCGCCGACGCGTCGTCGCACATCACATACAGGGAAGACCACTCGCGGCGCTCAACATAGTTCTTGCGCAGCTTATCAAACTCACCCGGGATCCCCGCCACTTTACGCAGCAGCGCATCATCGCGGCGCACATCATACACCAAATGCACCAGCCTTTTCAGCGTTGCCTGATCGAGCGGACCATGCAGGGTAATGCGGCCAAATTCAGGCGCGGGGAGTAAGGTATCCAGCGCCACCTGCTGCGGATGGCCGATAAAAGCGCTGTAGGCCTCGAAGACCTGCGTCGTGCCGCGCGCTTTCCCCTCGAGGGTATAACCGGCGATATGCGCTGTGCCCACGTCCACCTTGTTAAGCAACTCAACGTTGAGATCCGGCTCCGGCTCCCAGACGTCCAGCACCACGCTGAGGTTTTGTCCTTCATTCAGACATGTCAGCAGCGCAGCGTTATCTACAACCGGACCACGGCAGGCATTTATCAGAATAGTGCCAGACTTCAGACGACGGATCAGCGCCTCGTCAGCAAGATGCAGCGACTTATACGGCCCCTCTTTAAACAGCGGCGTGTGGAAAGTCAGCACGTCGCACTGTTCGACCAGCTCGTCCAGCGAGCGGAAGTCCCCGTCATCACCGTTGTCTTTGCGCGGCGGATCGCACAGCAGCGTGCGGATCCCTAACGCTTCAAGACGCTTTTGCAGGCGTCCGCCGACGTTACCCACGCCAACAATCCCCACGGTGCGGTCCTTCAGCGCAAACCCGTCGCGCTCGGCCAGCATCAGCAGCGAGGAGAAAACGTATTCCACAACGGCAATGGCGTTACAGCCCGGCGCGGCGGAAAAACCGATTCCAGCCTGCTTCAGCCACTTATCATCCACATGATCGGTCCCTGCCGTTGCGGTTCCGACAAACTTAATCGCTTTACCGGCGAGCAACGCCTCATTTACTTTGGTCACCGAGCGCACCATCAGCGCGTCTGCGTCATCCAGTTCGTTGACCGGGATCGGGCGACCAGGGACAGCCTTAACGTTACCCAGGCGGCTAAACAGCTCACGGGCATAAGGCATATTTTCATCAACGAGGATTTTCACGTCTGAGTACCTGTTTGAGAGGAAGAAAACCTGCCAAGTGTGCCATAATCTGGCCGCCAGGCATATACGTATACCTGGTTTACGCTGAGTTTTGACTTTAAGGATTTTTGACGATGCAGCCCATTTCAGGTACGCCGCCACGCCCTCCGGGTGAAGGCCCCGTCACGCCAAACGTTGCCGGTGAACAACCGCTATCCACGCAACAGCGCACCGTGCTGGAGCGACTGATCACGCGCCTGATTGCGCTGACTTCACAGCAAAACGCGGAAGTCTGGGCCGGGGTAAAGCATGATTTAGGCGTGAGGAACGACGCACCGCTGCAGTCGCGTCATTTCCCCGCTGCCGAGCAAAATCTGAACCAGCGTATTACGACCGCGCAGCAGAACCACACCACGCGCCAGATTGTTTCTCAGCTGACGGAGCTGCTGGGTCAGGGAAATAACCGCCAGGCCGTGAGTGATTTTATTCGCCAGCAGTATGGTCAGACCGCGCTGGGCCAGCTGACGCCCGACCAGCTTAAAACCGTTCTGACGCTGCTGCAGAACAACGAGCTGTCAATTCCGCAGCCTCAGGTGCGCCCGTCGACCGAGCGTCCGCTGCTGCCCGCCGAGCACAACACGCTCAAGCAGATGGTGACAAAGCTGGCTGCGGCCACTGGCGAACCGACGAAGCTTATCTGGCAATCCATGCTGGAGCTGTCCGGCGTGAAGGCGGGTGAACTGATCCCGGCCAAACAGTTTACTCATCTGGTGACCTGGCTCCAGGCGCGCCAGACGCTCAGCACCCAGAATGCCCCTACCCTGCATACTGTCCAGGCCGCGCTGAAACAGCCGCTTGAGCCGCACGAGTTCGACGTGATTCGGGATTACGCCCAGCAAAACTGGCAGGCCACGCCGCAGACGGTACTGACCACCGCGCAGGTGCAGGATCTGCTCAATCAAATCTTCGTTCGTCGCGCCGAACGTGAAGGCGGCGTGCCGGAGGTGAGAAACGTTCAGCCGATCTACAGCCCGCTGTTTGCGCCGGTCGTCGAGACATTCAGAACGCTCTCTGCGCGTCCGGGGTTGATGTTTATTGCACTGCTGATTGCGCTGGCGATTTTCTGGCTGGTTGCCTGAGGTTTTGCCCGGTGGCGCTGCGCTTACCGGGCCTACAACGGCTCGAATCGTAGGCCGGGTAAGGCACAGCCGTCACCCGGCGACAACGGCTCAACGCCTGCGAAACGCCACCAGCGTCACCACGATCCCCACCACCGCAGAAACCGCACCGGCCAGAAAGACGGACGGATAGCCAAACGAGGTGGCTAACACCCCGGCCAACGGCCCGGTTACCCCGTATGAGATATCCTGAAATGCCGCATAGCCGCCGAGCGCCGTCCCGCGCACCTGCGGGGCCACGCGCTTCACCACTTCAACGCCCAGCGCCGGGAAGATCAGAGAACAGCCGCAGCCGGTCAGCGCAGCGCCCAGCAGGGCCACGGATGCCACGGGAGCATTCCACAACAGCAGAAGACCGATAGCTTCAATAACCAGCGATGCCACCGCCACCTTCACGCCGCCGAAACGATCCGGCATCCAGCCAAAAAGCACGCGCATCAGAACAAACGCGCCGCCAAACGCGGTAAGCGTAAACCCGGCCATCGCCCAGCCGCGGCTCATAAAATAGAGCGAGACGAAGGTGCCAATCACCGCAAACCCCACGCCCTGCAGCGCCAGGCCCAGGCCCGGCTGCCAGATTTGACCAACCACGCTCCACAGGGATGGACGCTCGCCTTTGTGCGCGGGCACCTTACGCACCGAGCCGTTAAACGCCCATGCCACCAGCGGCAGCGCCATGGTCGTTGCAGCCAGCGCCGCAAACCCGAACTGGCTGTTGATCAGCAGGCCAAGCGGTGCACCGGCGGCCAGCGCGCCGTAGATGGCCATGCCGTTCCAGGACATCACCTTGCCGGAACGTGCTGGCCCCACCAGCCCCATTCCCCAGGTCAGGGTGCCGGTCAGCAGCTGGCTTTCACCGAAGCCAAGAATTAAACGGCCCAGCACCAGCAGCGCAAATTTATACGCGGCGTCTACCGGCAGAAGAGCCGCCAGCAGCCAGGCGCCGCCCGCCAGCCCGCAGGCAAACATCCCCTGCAGCGCCGAGCGTTTGGCACCGTGCTGATCCGCTAGCCGTCCGGCGTAACCGCGAGTTAATACCGTGGCTAAAAACTGAATGCCCACGGCAATGCCGACCATGGTGTTGCCATAGCCCAGCTCCTGATGAACGAACAGCGGGATCACCGGCAGCGGCAGGCCAACGGTCATATAGGTCAGGAATACCGCAAAGGCGATACGGAACAGCGAGACGTTCGCTGAAGGGGTTGTTTCTGTTTGAGTTACTGCAGTCATGCTTTACTCCGAAATGAAGAGTAAGGCGAGGAAATGCCACGCCCCCTCTACCTGATAATCAGGATTAAGGTGCGTTGGTTGACGTTAAACGCTTACGCATTATCGTGAGGATAATGTTGAGGGGTGAAGTTTGCCTGTGAGATCAGCCGCTTGTCAATGCATAAAAAAGGGAGCCTTATGGCTCCCCTTCTGAATCAAACATAAGACTTATGCTTTCAGCTTACGCATGACCAGCGTGGCGTTGGTGCCGCCGAAACCGAAGCTGTTGGACATGACGGTGGTCAGCGTCGCTTCCGTTGGTTTGGTCACGATGTTCAGGCCAGCAGCCTGCTCGTCCATCTCTTCGATATTGATACTTGGGGCGATAAAGCCGTTTTCCAGCATCAGCAGCGAGTAGATCGCTTCCTGAACGCCAGCCGCCCCCAGAGAGTGACCAGTCATGGCTTTGGTCGCGGAGATCGCCGGGCTGTTGTCGCCGAAGACTTCACGGATCGCACCCAGCTCTTTTACGTCGCCTACCGGCGTAGAGGTACCGTGAGAGTTCAGGTAGTCGATTGGGGTGTCAACGCCGTGCATCGCCATCTTCATGCAGCGCACCGCGCCTTCGCCGGATGGCGCAACCATGTCGGCGCCGTCAGACGTTGCACCGTAGCCCACGATTTCAGCGTAGATGTGCGCGCCACGCGCCAGTGCGTGCTCCAGCTCTTCAACCACAACCATACCGCCGCCGCCCGCGATAACGAAACCGTCACGGTGTGCATCGTAGGTACGAGATGCTTTGTCCGGGGTCTCATTGTACTTGGTGGACAGTGCGCCCATCGCGTCGAATTCACAGGCCATTTCCCAGCCCAGCTCTTCGCCGCCGCCAGCAAATACGATGTCCTGTTTACCCAGTTGGATCTGCTCAACAGCGTTACCGATGCAGTGCGCGGAAGTCGCACACGCGGAGCTGATGGAGTAGTTCACACCGTGGATTTTGAATGGGGTCGCCAGGCACGCGGAAACCGCAGAACCCATGGCTTTGGTAACCACGTACGGACCTACCGCTTTCAGACCACGCGGGCTACGCATTGCGTCAGCACCGAATACCTGCGCTTTAGATGAGCCGCCGGAACCGGCGATCAGACCCACGCGCGGGTTGTTCTGATAAACCTCTTCGCTCAGGCCAGAATCTTTGATCGCTTCCTGCATGGAGAGATAAGCATAAATAGAGGCATCGTTCATGAAACGAACCACTTTGCGGTCAATCAAACCGGTGGTGTCCAGTTTGACGTTACCCCATACGTGGCTACGCATACCTGAATCTTTAAACTCTTCAGAGAAAGTGATCCCGGAGCGTCCTTCACGCAGAGATGCCAGGACTTCCTGCTGGTTATTACCGATGCTGGAAACAATGCCCAGGCCAGTAATCACTGCACGTTTCATTCAATACCTCTGTAAGTCGCACTATAGTAAGTTTCGAGTCGCACAATAGCGTACACTTGTACGCCGAACAAGTCCGATCAGACATTTTCTGCGGAAATTTGCACCGATGGACTCACATCGTTAAGATCGTGCCACTGCCTGTCAGACGAGTAACTTACGTGAAACAAAACGCTATACAACCCGCCAACCTCGAATTCAACGCTGAGGGTACACCTGTTTCCCGAGATTTTGATGACGTCTATTTTTCTAATGATAACGGACTCGAAGAAACTCGCTATGTTTTCCTCGACGGAAACCAGCTCAGCACCCGCTTCCCGGCGCACCCGCGGAGCCTGTTTGTGGTCGCGGAAAGTGGATTCGGCACCGGGCTGAATTTTTTAACCCTCTGGCAGGCGTTTAACCAGTTCCACGCTGCTCACCCCGAGGCTACGCTACAAAGATTACATTTCATCAGTTTCGAAAAATTCCCGCTCACCGCGCACGATCTGCGGCTTGCCCACCAGCGCTGGCCAGAGCTTGCCGCCTGGGCGGAACAGCTTCAGGCACAGTGGCCGCCTCACATCGGCGGCTGTCACCGTCTGATTCTGGACGGCGGACGCGTGACGCTGGATTTATGGCTTGGCGACATCAATGACCTGACCGATACGCTCGATGATTCGATGAATCAGAAGGTCGACGCGTGGTTCCTGGACGGCTTTGCCCCCGCCAAAAACCCGGACATGTGGAGCCAGCATCTGTTTAGCGCGATGGCGCGGCTGGCGCGCCCTGGCGCAACGCTTGCCACCTTCACCTCGGCGGGCTTTGTCCGCCGCGGGCTGCAGGAGGCGGGCTTTACCATGCAGAAGACCAAAGGCTTTGGCCGCAAGCGCGACATGCTGGTCGGCAGGATGGATCAGACGCTGGACGTTCCCGCTCAGGCGCCCTGGTTTGCACGCCGCGCCAGTGCATCACGTGAGGTGGCGATAGTCGGCGGGGGGATCGCCAGCGCCCTGCTGTCTCTCGCGCTTCTCCACCGTGGCTGGCAGGTCACGCTCTACTGTGCTGACGATGCGCCAGCTAGCGGCGCGTCCGGCAACCGCCAGGGGGCGCTCTATCCGCTTTTAAGCGCGCACGATCCGGCCCTGTTCCGGTTTTTCCCGGCGGCGTTTACCTTTGCTCGTCGCCTCTACGACGCCCTGCCGGTGGCGTTCGATCATGACTGGTGCGGCGTGACGCAGCTCGGCTGGGATGAAAAGAGCCAGCAAAAAATCACGCAGATGCTGTCGCTGGGCCTGCCTGACGAGATTGCTCGCGCGGTAAGCGCGCAGGAGGTGGCAGCCACCGCTGGCGTGGAAACCGGCTGTGGGGGCATTCAGTATCCGCTCGGCGGCTGGCTGTGCCCGGCTGAACTGACCGCGGCGGTCATTTCCCTGGCGCAGTCGCGCGGGCTGACGGCGCATTATGCTCACACCGTTGAATCGCTGAGCCGAAGCGAGCGCTGGAATCTGCGTTTTGCGGATGGCAAAGCGGTAAGCCATGCCAGCGTTGTGCTGGCAAACGGGCATAACATCAATCAGTTTATCCAGACAGAAACGTTGCCGGTTTATCCGGTCGGCGGCCAGGTGAGCCATATTCCTTCCGCACCAGAACTGAGCAAACTGCGTCAGGTGCTGTGCTATGACGGCTACCTGACGCCACAAAATCCGTCTAACGGCCATCACTGCATCGGGGCCAGCTATCATCGTGGCGAAACGGATATGCGCTACAGCGACGCGGATCAGGCGCATAACCGCCAGCGCCTGATTGACTGTTTCCCGGATGCGGCATGGGCGCAAGAGGTTGACGTCAGCGAGGGGGAAGCGCGCTGCGGCGTTCGCTGTGCCACCCGCGATCATCTGCCGATGGTGGGAAATGTGCCGGACTATGAGGCAACGCTTGAGGCCTATCAGGATCTTGCTGATAACCGGGATAAAGCGGTAAGCGCGCCGGTTTATCCGGAGCTGTATATGCTCGGTGGATTAGGGTCTCGCGGGTTGTGCTCTGCCCCGCTGCTGGCAGAAGTGTTGGCCGCGCAAATGAGCAACGAGCCGATTCCACTGGACAGGGTTACGCTTGCGGGGCTGAATCCGAATCGCTTGTGGGTACGGAAACTGCTGAAGGGGAAGAAGGTTAAGTAGGGTGCGGCCTGGTGCCCTCACCCGTCCCTCTCCCACAGGGAGAGGGTGGTGAAACATTTACTTCGCTTTCGCCTGCCGGAACAAATTGTCCCACATGCCCAGCACCAGTGACTGGTCGCGCGGAGAGAGCTCCCCGGCCAGAATGGCTTTTTCCAGGCTGCGGGTGACTTCAGCGTGAACGGCGTCGGCAGAGTGATCGTCACCCGCTTCCAGCTCGGCTACCGCGAGCGTCAGGTGACCACGCAGATAACCGCTGGCGAACAGCTCATCATCACTGGCGTGTTCCACCATGTCATCAATTAACGCCAGAATGCGTGATTCAAATTCTGCGATCATCTTCTTTCCTCTGTTAAAGATCTTCCGGCCAAGGGAAGCATTCCGCCGCGATCGCCGGCGTGTGGTAATAATTCTGTAAGGCCTCGATCAGGCGCGCCGGACGTTCCGGGATGCCTTTCTCAAGATATTCCATCACCTGCGCATGAACGCGGCGCTGGAAGACGATACGGTCTGGCTCGAAGTCGCCTTCGAGGTTGTCACAGCTCACGTTGAACGGGAAACCCGCCGCGACGCAGAATAGCCATTCCAGCGCCTGCGGCTTCACTTCCACATCCTCAAACTGCCCCTGCGTTGCAGCATCACGTCCGTCGGGGCAGTACCAGTAGCCGAAGTCCACCAGCTCGCGCCGCGCTTTCCCCGCAATGCACCAGTGTGAAATCTCGTGCAAGCCGCTGGCGTAAAAGCCGTGGGCAAAGACGATTCGGTTATACGGAACCTCTGCATCAGCAGGAAGATAGATCGGTTCGTCGTCGCCTTTAATCAGACGGGTATTAAAATCGTCAGCAAAACAGCCGTCGAAAATCTCAATCAGCTGTTCGTAGTGATGCGTACTGTTCATTAATTCATCCCCAACCAGGTGAGGATCTCCTGTCCATGGCTGTCATAAAGAAGTTTGGCGCTCATTACGGCCGAGACGATGACAATCATCGGGCGAATAAGTTTTTGTCCTTTGCTTAAGACCAGACGCGAACCCGCGCGCGCGCCCAGGAACTGCCCTGCCATCATGACGAATCCGGTTGCCCAGATGACCTTGCCGCCAATGATAAACAGCAGCAGACCGCCGAGGTTCGAGGTCGCGTTGAGCACTTTGGCATGAGCGGTCGATTTGGCGAGGTTAAACCCGGCCAGCGTCACGAACGCCAGCGCGTAAAACGAGCCTGCCCCCGGGCCGAAGAATCCGTCGTAAAAGCCGACACAGCCCCCGGCAATCAGGGCAAACGGCAGGCCGTGCAGACGACGCTGGCGGTCTTCCTCGCCGAGCTTTGGCATCAGCAGGAAGTAGAGACCGATGCAGATGACCAGAACCGGCAGGATCTGGCGCAAAATATCCGACTGCACGTGCTGAACCAGCAGCGCGCCCGACGTGGAGCCGATAAAGGTCATCAGGATATTGAGCTTCTGGTCGGCCAGGCTCACCACCTTGCGGCGGATAAAATAGAGCGACGCCGAGAGCGAGCCGCCGCAGGCCTGCAGCTTGTTGGTGGCAAGCGCCTGCGCCGGGCTCATGCCCGCCGCCAGCAGCGCGGGTACGGTTAATAACCCGCCACCGCCCGCAAGGGCATCAATAAAACCGGCCAGCATGGCCACGAAGAACAGCACCACCAGCAGCAGCGGTGACACCATAAACAGATCGACGAAATTATCCATTAAAGTACATGCTCATCCAGTAGCGCCTGGCAGGAAGGCGGCAACGGAGGCGGTGTCTTCTTCTCAGGCTTAGAGGTTCCAGGTTTTGCCGGTTCAAACCAGCTTTGCAGTTCCGCACCGCAGCCATCGCCTGGCGGAGGTAGCGGCTGATCTTCACATTCCAGGCTATTCGCCGGACAGCGCAGACGAACGTGCATGTGCGCACGATGCTGGAACCACGGGCGCACTTTGCGCAGCCAGTCGCGATCGGTTCCGGCATCCAGGCAGAGCTGCTGCTTGATGGCCGGGTTGACGAAAATCCGCGTGACGTCGTTATCTTCCGCGGCCAGCTTGATCATGCTGGATACGTCTCGCGTCCACAGGGACGGCACAACGCGCTTGCCGTCGCTCGCCACCAGATCCAGCGCCTGCGGTTTCAGCAGTTGGGCGGAGGTCCAGCGGGTTTTCGGCAGCTGCAGGAAGATATCGACATCCAGTCCGGTCTGGTGACTGGCGTGTCCACCGTTAAAGCGACCGCCGGCAGGCATCCCCATATCGCCAATCAGCATCGTGCCCAGCCCCAGGTTATGCACCTGATTTCCCAGACGCTGGATGAACAGCACCAGATCCGGGTGGCCGAAATAACGCCGCTGATCGGTGCGCATCACCTGATAGGTATCAGACTGGAGGGGAAGCTCCTGGGCACCGACGATACAGCCGTTGGAAAAGGCGCCAATGGACTGCGCGCTCCCCGCCACCGGGTGGGTGATTTTTTGCCATGGCGTTGCGGCCAGACTGGCTCCACTGGCCAGCAGCGCCAGCAGAGCAATTGCGGTTTTTTTCATGTTTACCAGCGTGGAATGGTGGTCGTCACGTCCGCATTCTGCGCGCGCTGGCGCAGGAAGTGATCCATCAGCACGATCGCCAGCATCGCTTCTGCGATCGGCACCGCGCGGATCCCCACGCACGGATCGTGACGTCCTTTGGTGATCATCTCAACTTCTTCGCCATCGCGGTTAATCGTGTGGCCCGGCACGGTAATGCTGGAGGTTGGCTTCAGCGCGATGTTGGCAATAATCTGCTGCCCGCTGCTGATACCGCCCAGAATGCCGCCCGCGTGGTTGCTCTGGAAGCCCGCCTTCGTGATCTCGTCACGGTTCTGACTGCCGCGCAGGGATACCACGTCAAAACCGTCGCCAATCTCAACGCCCTTCACCGCGTTGATGCTCATCAGCGCGTGCGCAATGTCTGCATCGAGACGGTCAAATACCGGCTCGCCCCAGCCTGGCGGGACGCCGTCGGCCACGACGGTCACTTTCGCCCCAATGGAGTCGCCCTCTTTTTTCAGGCCGCGCATCAGTTCGTCCAGCGCGTCCAGCTTGTCGGCATCGGCACAGAAGAACGGGTTTTGCTCGACCAGATCCCAGTCTTTGATCGCCAGCGGAATGTCGCCCATCTGGGTCAGACAGCCGCGGATAACGATGCCAAATTTCTGCTGCAGGTATTTTTTGGCAATGGCGCCAGCCGCCACGCGCATCGCGGTTTCACGCGCGGAAGAACGCCCGCCGCCGCGATAGTCGCGAAAACCGTACTTTTGTTCGTAGGTATAGTCGGCATGGCCCGGACGGAACACGTCTTTGATGGCGCCGTAGTCCTGGGATCGCTGATCGGTGTTTTCAATCAGCAGACCAATGCTGGTGCCTGTAGTGCGGCCTCCAAAGACGCCGGAGAGAATTTTGACCTGGTCCGGCTCGCGACGCTGCGTGGTGTAGCGAGAGGTGCCCGGACGACGACGGTCGAGGTCGTGCTGCAAATCGGCTTCGGTCAGTTCGATGCCTGGCGGTACGCCATCAACGATACAGCCCAGCGCCAGCCCGTGCGACTCGCCAAAGGTGGTCACGCGGAATAACTGTCCAATACTGTTTCCTGCCATCACGGCTCCGATGTTGTTGTTTGTGTTTGAGCGTTGTGAAACGGGCCGAAGCCCGCTGGATTAATCTTTATAGATGCTGAAGTGTTCGCGCGCGTCGAGCAGCTGCGCTTTGGTCAGCATAAAGACGCCGTCACCGCCGTTGTCGAACTCAAGCCAGGTGAACGGCACATCCGGGTACTGCTCTATCAGATGTACCATGCTGTTGCCCACTTCACAAATCAGAACGCCGTCGTCGGTCAGATAATCCGGCGCGCAGGCCAGAATGCGGCGGGTCAGCTTCAGGCCGTCAGATCCTGACGCCAGACCCAACTCCGGCTCGTGACGGTATTCGCTCGGCAGATCGGACATGTCTTCCGCATCGACGTACGGCGGGTTAGTGACGATCAGATCGTACTGCAACGTCGGCAGATCGCGGAACAGATCGGAGCGAATTGGCGTGACGTGATGGATCAGGCCATGCTCTTCAATGTTGTGCTCGGTCACGGCAAGCGCGTCGGTGGAGATATCGACGGCGTCCACTTCCGCTTCCGGGAAGGCGTAAGCGCAGGCAATAGCGATACAGCCGCTGCCGGTACACATGTCCAGAATGTGCTGCGGCTGATGGCCGATCAGACCTTCAAAGTGATTGTTGATCAGCTCACCAATCGGCGAGCGCGGCACCAGCACGCGTTCATCGACATAGAACTCGTGGCCGCAGAACCAGGCTTTGTTGGTCAGATAGGCGACCGGAATCCGTTCGTTCACGCGGCGGATCACGCGCTCAACGATGCGGTGTTTTTCGCTGGATGTCAGGCGCGCGGTGCGCATGTCTTCCGGGATATCCAGCGGCAGGTAGAGGGACGGCAGCACCAGCTGCACGGCCTCATCCCACGGGTTGTCGGTACCGTGTCCGTACCAGATATTGGCGGCGCTGAAGCGGCTAACCGACCAGCGCAACATGTCCTGTATGGTATGCAGCTCGTTTACTGCTTCATCGACAAAAATTTTATCCACTCTTTCCTCCAGGGCATGCTCGCATAATTTTCGGCGGCTAGTTTGCCATGAAGACGGCGATAAATCAGCAATGACGCGTCTCGCTTGAGGTTAAAAAATGCGTTTAGTCGGGTACACTGTCGGAAATACGAGATGAGAATGACGAATGAAAAAGAAAACATCGCTCAGCGAGGAGGATCAGGCGCTCTTCCGGCAGCTAATGACCGGGACGCGTAAAATCACGCAGGACACCATTGTCCATCGCCCGCAGCGTAAAAAAATCAGCGAAGTACCGGTCAAACGTCTGCTGCAGGAGCAGGCGGATAACAGCCACTATTTTTCAGATGAATTTCAGCCGCTGCTCAATACTCAGGGTGCGGTGAAATACGTACGCGAAGACGTCAGCCATTTTGAGCTGAAAAAGTTACGTCGCGGAGATTATTCGCCGGAGCTGTTTCTCGATCTGCACGGTTTAACGCAGATGCAGGCGAAACAGGAGTTGGGGGCATTGATCGCCGCCTGTCGACGCGAACATGTTTTTTGCGCCTGCGTGATGCACGGCCACGGTAAACATATCCTCAAGCAGCAGACGCCGCTGTGGCTTGCTCAGCATCCGCACGTGATGGCGTTTCATCAGGCACCGAAAGAGTACGGCGGAGATGCCGCATTGCTGGTGTTGATTGAAGTGGAAGAGTGGCAGCCGCCAGAGTTGCCCTGACAGAATGGCGGGAAGCACATTGCACCCCGCCATATCGCACGTCACGTCAGATGGCTTTTGCCATCTTCAGGTTGCACGGACTCATTTGCCAGTTGAAGACACCTTTGCCCGTTTCGTCGAGAGAAACATTGGCAATGGCAGATGTCGTGAACATCGGCGGGGTCTCGCCAGGGCACAGCTCAGATACCAGATAGCCAACCAGTGGCAGGTGGGAAATGACCAGCGCGGAAGCGACACCTTCATTGCACAGCGCCTGAAGATAAGCGCTGACAAGGCCGACATCGCCACACGGTGTGAGTTCAGGGAGAACATCCACACTGGATGGCAGGTTCATACACTCCCCTACCACGTCCAGCGTCTGTTCTGCACGCAGGAACGGACTCACCAGAACGCGTTCGATGTCCACTTTTTGACCGTTAAGCCAGTTCGCCATCAGACGAGATTCGTCGCAGCCACAGACGGTCAAAGGACGTACTGAGTCACTGGCGGCATCGAGTGCCGCGTCGCCGTGACGCATGATAAAAACTTGCATATTGCACCGCTTTTGTTAACCAGAATCACCGGCGTTAACTACCCGCGATAAATGCTGCGAGGTAGAAAACCCGATGGTCGGGCATTGTGCCTGATCCATTCGGTGAATGAAACGCTGTTTTTTACCTCAATGGCGTAAGTATAGTCAATCTCTGTTTACAAAATCGCCAGAACAGGTTCATTCACTTCAGGATTTACCCTTCTTTGACCTCAGCTTACGAGGACAGTTTCCCTTGCAGGCCAAAATGTCTGGCCCCGTTCCGCCATCTGCAATAATTCGTCACACGGTGTAAACCGTGGACCATATTGCGAAGCCAGACGTTGCAGGATAGCAACCACTTCACCCGCGCCGAGCGTATCCATGTAACGGAACGGGCCGCCAAGGAACGGCGGGAAACCAATGCCAAATACCGCGCCGATGTCGCCATCGCGCGCGCTCTTGATCACCTGTTCACCAAAGCAGCGCGCCGCTTCATTGAGCATCATCATCACGCAGCGTTCAGCGCACTGAACGGCGGACAGTTTTCCCTGACCGGTGGTCGAAATAAGCCCATAAACCGAAGGGTCGACCTGTTTCTTGCTTTTACGCCCTTTCGCGCCGTAAAGATAGAAACCGCGTTCATTTTTTCTGCCTTTGCGATCGTCCTTCAAAATTGCAGAAACAATGTTTGCAGGCGGGCTAAAACGATCGCCATAAGCCGCCTCCAGTACAGGTATAATTTTAGTGCCGGTGTCTATTCCCACCTCATCCAAAAGTTGGATTGGGCCAACGGGGAAACCAAACTTTACCAGCGCCTCGTCGACATGTTCGATCTTCTCGCCTTCCGTCAGCAGCCGCATGGCTTCATTAATGTAGGGCGCCAGAATGCGGTTGACGTAGAAGCCGGCTTTATCTGCAACCACGATCGGCGTTTTACCCTGCTTCTTCGCAAGCTTGACTACCGTGGCGATAGTTTGCGGACTGGTGGTCGCGTGTGGAATAACTTCCACCAGCGGCATTTTTTCCACCGGACTAAAGAAGTGCAGCCCGATCACCTGCTCCGGACGCACGGCTTTCGCCGCGATATCGCCAATCGGTAATGACGACGTATTGGAGGCAAAAATGGTATGCGCGGCGCAATGCTGTTCAACGTCTGCCACCATCTGCTGCTTAAGCGCAAGATCCTCAAACACGGCTTCAATCACCAGATCGCGGTGCGCAAAACCGCTGTAATCCGTCGTGCCGGAGATCATCGCCAGGGTTTTATCACGCTCGCTTGCCTTGATATGGCGGCGCTTGACCTTTTGATCAAGGTTCTGCCAGCTGTACTGCAGCGCGTGGTTGATCCCCTTAGGATTGATGTCTTTGATGCGTACCGGCAATTTGCCTTTGCTGGCGGTAACAAAAGCGATACCGCCGCCCATGAGTCCTCCACCCAGTACGCCAATGGCACGCAGCGGCGCGGGCTGCGCCTCGCTACCGGGATCTTTTTTCACGTCCGTGCTGGCGAAGAAGATGCTGCGCAGCGCCTGTGACTGCGGCGTCATCGCCAGTTCGCCAAAGGATTTGGCCTCTGCGGCATAGCCGCTGCTGCTGCCCTGGGACAGCCCGGTCTCAATCACCTCGAGGATCCGCTTTGCCGCCGGATAGTTACCTTTGGTTTTTTGTTCGGTCTTTTTGCCCACCATGTTGAACAGGAGCGTTCTCCCCAGTGGCCCTGCCAGCACGCGCTCGCGTACCGGCAAAGGACGTCTTACCTGACGCCCTTTCAGCGCCAGCTCAACGGCGGCCTCCAGCAAAATGGACTGCGGCACGACGTCATCGACCAGACCGGCTTTCAGCGCCTGACGAGCTCGCAGCTGTTTACCGGTTAAGATCATCTCCAGCGCCGTGCTGACGCCCACTAGGCGCGGCAGTCGTTGCGTTCCGCCGGAGCCTGGCAGCAAGCCCAGCTGCACTTCAGGCAGACCCAGAATGGTTTTCGGATCGTCGGTACATATACGGCTGTGGCACGCCAGCGCAAGCTCCAGCCCGCCGCCCAGACAGGCACCGTGGATCGCGGCAATGACCGGGATCGGCAGGCCGTTTATCTCCGCCATGACCTGCTGGCCCTGACGCGCCAGCTCTTCGGCTTCCAGCGCGCTTTGCGCCCGGGCGATCATGTTGATATCGGCCCCGGCGATAAAGTTATCCGGCTTGGCAGAGATAAACACCAGGCCGCGAATGGCTTTGTTCTCGCGGATCTGCTTTAGCATCGCGCGCACCTGAACACCAAATTCGGCCTTCAGGGTATTCATCTTTTCATCCGGCACATCAATAGTGATAACGGCCACGTTATCGAGGCGAACCGTCAGATTAAATGCAGATGGCATATCCATTATTCAGCCTCCAGAACCATTGCTGCACCAAGGCCGCCCGCCGCACAGGCGGTAACAAGGCCAAACCCGCCGCCACGGCGACGAAGTTCATGTAATGTTTGCGTGATCATTCGCGCGCCGGTGGCAGCAAACGGATGACCATAAGCGATAGAGCCGCCCAGCACGTTGAATTTGCTCTGATCCACTTCACCTGTAGCATGGACGCGGCCCAGCACATCGCGTGCGAAACGCTCGCTTGCCAGCAGCTGGACGTTGGCCAGGGTTTGCGCGGCAAATGCTTCGTGCATATCAATCAGGGTTAAATCAGCCAGCGTTAGCCCCGCACGCTCCAGCGCCAGCGGCGTGGACCACGCCGGACCTAACAACATGTCCTGCCAGACATCAATGGCGGTGAAGGCATAGCTGCGTAAATAGCCGAGGGGAGTAATGCCCAGCTCCTTCGCACGGGATTCGGTCATCAGGATCACGGCGGCGGCCCCGTCCGTCAGCGGCGTACTGTTCGCCGCCGTCACCGTGCCGTGCTTGCGGTCAAACGCCGGGCGCAGTTTGGCGTAATCCGCCAGCGTCGAGGTGCCGCGAATATTGTTATCTTCCGCAAGCGGTTCGCGATAGGGTGGAATGTAGGCGGTCATGACCTCGTCGGTCAGCTTGCCTTCCGACCAGGCTTTTGCCGCAAGCTGATGCGAGCGATGCGCCAGCGCATCCTGCTGTTCACGGGTAATGCCGTAGGTTTTCGCCATCTGCTCGGCGGTATCGCCCATGCGCAGGCCAGTGGAGTATTCCGCTACGGCAGGTGGCACGGGCATCAGATCGCGCAGACGTAAACGCGAGAAGAGTTTGAGTTTCTGACCCGTCGTACGGGCTTTGTTAGCATCGACCAGGATACGCGCCAGCTTTTTACTGACCCCAATCGGCAGTACCGAAGAGGAGTCCGCCCCGCCCGCAATCCCGGCGCGGATAGTCCCCGCCATCAGGCTTTCGGCGACGTTCGCCACGGCCTGGAAACTGGTCGCACAGGCGCGACTGACGCTGTAGGCATCGGTGTGCACATTCATCCCGGTACCGAGGACGATTTCCCGCGCAATGTTGGGGGCTTCAGGCATCTGCACAACCTGGCCGAAAACCAGCTGTTCGATGACCTCAGGCGGAATTTCGCTGCGAGCCAGCATCTCCCCCACTACCATTTTCCCCAGGTCGACGGCCGGTATGCCATGAAACGCCGTCGCCTGACGCGCAAATGGCGTGCGCAATCCACTGACTATGGCAATGCGATCGCCCTGACGGGTAATAAGCGGTAATGCCTGACTCATAACACTCCCCTGTAAAAAATTTTTCGCAAACACAAAGTGGTCTGACCTGATAATAGTCTTAACCATTTTTTTACATTCAGCCAATCGGGGAAACGAAAAAATGCGAGCTAAAACACAGAGAAGAAAAAGAAAATGCCCCTGCATAGCAGGGGCATTTGTGCGGTATGTTGCCGGGTGCGCAAGGTAAAAGCAAAACGGTAACCCGTAGGTTACCGTTTTTAATGTTTGCGCCCTCTCCCGTGGGAGAGGGCCGGGGTGAGGGCATCAGGCCGCAGAAATTAACGCAGGCCTAACTGGAAAATCAGCGTTTCTGCTTCGCAGGCGAAAACAAAGTCGATGTCCAGCTTCACGCCGCCTTCCACTTCGGTAAAGGTAGACTTGATTTCACAAGGATCGGATTCAACGTCACGCGCACGCTTGCTCAGCGCAGTCAGGGTCTCTTCCGCTTCGGCACGGTTGGTGAATACGCGGCTGTAAGAGGCGGTGCAATCGGTGTTGTCCATGATGGTCCCAACATCCATACAGCAGCAAACCGGGGTTTCATCAGCACTGCATTTACTCATAGCTCAATTTCCTCTGTATTCGCGCAGCGCGCGAGATAAACACGATGCTGCTATTTTACGCCCCGGCGCGGGCTCTCTCCAGCCGTTAATGGCGCAAAATCGGATAAGTGACCAATATCACACTAAAAAATGATCTAAAACAAAAACCACCCTTTTGGGTGAGTCTCGATGGTCACAATTTTGCCAACCAGATCTCGTTTCACGAAACATGTTTGAAAATATTAATAAACAAACTTGCAACATTCCGGCTGGTCAGACCTATACTCTGGCCACTGGTCTGATTTGTCTGTCATACCTCAGACCCTACACTTCGCGCTCCTGTTACGGTATGTAACAATTATTGAATAAAAATAACTCAATGAGGTTATGGTCATGAGCCAGAAAACCCTGTTCAACAAGACTGCGCTGGCAGTCGCAGTGGCACTCGTCTCCACTTCCGCATGGTCAGCGGGCTTTCAGTTAAACGAATTTTCTTCCTCTGGCCTTGGCCGCGCATATTCCGGGGAAGGCGCTATTGCTGATGATGCAGGTAACGCGAGTCGTAACCCTGCATTGATCATGATGTTTGATCGTCCGACCTTCTCAGCCGGTGCGATTTTTGTTGATCCAGGCGTTGATATTTCAGGTCGCTCCCCGACGGGCGCCAGCCTGAATGCGGATAACATCGCACCAACGGCATGGGTTCCAAACCTGCACTTCGTCGCGCCAATCAATGACCAGTTTGGCTGGGGTGCCTCCGTGACCTCTAACTACGGTTTAGCGACCGAGTTTAGTGATAACTATGCTGCAGGGGCGTTTGGCGGTAAAACCGACCTGGAAACTTTGAACCTAAACCTGAGCGGTGCTTACCGTCTGGATAGCCACTGGAGCTTCGGCGTTGGCTTTGATGCAGTGTATGCCAAAGCGAAAATCGAACGTTACGCGGGCGACCTGGGCAAAGTTGTTGCTGGCTCAGGTGCACTGCCGCCTGCTCTGGCGCGTCAAGTTGCGGGCATCCCAGCAGACACTCAGATCGCTTATCTGAAGGGTGATGAGTGGGGCTTTGGCTGGAACGCTGGCATCCTGTATGAACTTGATAAAAACAACCGTTACGGATTTACCTATCGTTCAGAAGTTAAAATCGATTTCGATGGCGATTATAAGAGTAGCCTGCCTTCTGCCTATAACCAAATCCTCGGCAACTTCGGCCTGCCGATGGGTACCAACGGCAGTACCACTGGCGGTTCTCTGAGCCTGCACCTGCCAGAAATGTGGGAACTGTCAGGCTATAACAAAGTGGCACCGCAGTGGGCAATTCACTATAGCCTAACCTACACCAGCTGGAGTCAGTTCCAGGAGCTGAAAGCAACTAACAGCAAGGGCGACACGCTCTTCTATAAAGATGAAAGCTTCAGAGATGCTTACCGCATCGCGCTGGGGACCACCTACTATATGGATGATAACTGGACGTTCCGTACCGGTATTGCCTTCGATGACAGCCCGGTACCTGCCGACAAGCGTTCTATCTCTATTCCGGATCAGGACCGCTTCTGGCTGAGCGCAGGTGCGACCTACGCCTTCAACAAAGATGCCTCGGTTGATGCCGGTATCTCTTATATGCACGGGCAAAAAGTTAACTTCAAGGAAGGTCCGTATGAGTTCTCTTCCGAAGGAAAAGCCTGGCTGTATGGTATGAACTTCAACTACGCGTTCTAATCGTACTGGAATCAAAAAAGGTGAGCATTGCTCACCTTTTTTATTTACTGTGAATCGATATCTTTTAGTTCGTTTTCGATAGCCTTCGCGTTTGGATTCTCTTCCGGCTTCAGCTTACCGCCGTTGGCGATAAAGTCATGATTCTGGAAGTACGCTTCACGCACCATAATGTACGGGTCAGAAGACTGGCGCAGCAGACCATCAGAGTCGAGCAGTTGCGCGCGGGTTTCAATCCCTTCCACCGTCCATTTACCCACCGACAGCGGCCAGGTCAGCCACGACAGAACCGGATACAGCGTATCGACCATATCGCCGCCGTCATCACGCACGGTGAAGCTGCCATAGAACGGCAGATGAACGTAAGGGCCGTAACCAACGCCATAATGCCCCAGCGTACTACCAAAACGGTGCGGCTGTTCACGCTGCAGTTTCGGGTTCGCCATACCTGCGACATCAATAAAGCCGCCCATCCCCAGAATGGAGTTCAGGAAGAAGCGAGTAAAGTGCACCATCCCCTGATACGGATCGCCCTGCAGGAAATAGTTCACCATTACCGCAGGCTCTTCGAGGTTGCTGGTAAAGTTACTTAATCCGTTACGCGCGGGCTGTGGAACATAATCGCGCCATGCTACTGCCACCGGGCGAACCACATACGGGTCCAGCACGTTGTAGTTGAAGCTATACATTGAGCGGTTAAATCCTTCGAGAGGATCGGAGCGTCCCGTTTGCTCACCGGAGCTGGCGCAGCCCACAAGCATCGTCGCGCCCAGCGCAAGCGCCGACAGCCGAAGTTTCATAAATATCTCCCTGTTCAGTATGGCTATCGTTGATTGCCATCCGTAACGGAGCCGTTGACGCTCCGTCTGTAAACGTGCAAGCGATTGTAACAGCACGTTTACCGATGTCTATGAGCACAATTACGGGCAGTAACCACCGTGACTCTGATCTCAGCATAGCCTGGCTTTTGGAATTCGTTTCGCTGGCAATTTTATAATGTCTTTTGAAAGAGATGTATCACCTTTGTTGCCATTGCCGCCAATTTAAGAGCATCCCCACAGGCATTCCGATAAAAGCCGCTACGCTTAACAAAAAGATCAACCTCCGGGAGCAAATATGAAAGACGTGGGCGAAGAAAAAATTGGCGAGAACAGTGAGGAACTTGAAATTGAAAGCGAGGAGAAAGCGCGCGGCGAGAAGATAGAAATTGATGAAGATCGCCTCCCCTCCCGCGCGATGGCCATCCACGAACATATACGTCAGGATGGTGAAAAGGAGATGGAGCGCGACGCGATGGCCCTCTTCTGGTCAGCCATCGCTGCCGGGCTCTCAATGGGCGCATCTCTGCTTGCGAAAGGGATATTTCATGTGCAGCTGGAGGGTGTGCCCGGCGGATTTTTACTCGAGAATCTCGGCTATACCTTCGGCTTTATTATTGTCATCATGGCCCGCCAGCAGCTGTTTACCGAAAACACGGTGACCGCCGTTCTGCCTGTAATGCAAAACCCCACCCTCGGCAATTTCGGTTTATTGATGCGTCTGTGGAGCGTCGTCCTGCTGGGTAATATCATCGGCACGGGCATCGCGGCCTGGGCGTTTGAATACATGCCAATCTTTGATGAACCCACCCGGGACGCGTTTGTGAAAATTGGCATGGATGTGATGAAAAACACCCCGGTGGAGATGTTCTCGAATGCCATCATCTCCGGCTGGATCATCGCCACAATGGTCTGGATGTTTCCTTCAGCGGGGAGCGCCAAAATTGTGGTGATCATACTGATGACCTGGCTGATTGCGCTCGCGGACACCACGCATATCGTGGTCGGTACCGTTGAAATACTGTATCTGGTCTTCAACGGTACGCTTCACTGGAGCGATTTTTTCTGGCCGTTCGCCTTACCGACGCTGGCAGGAAACATCTGCGGCGGAACGTTTATCTTCGCGCTGTTAAGCCATGCTCAAATCCGTAACGACATGTCGAACAAACGCAAAGCCGAGCTTAAGGCACGGGAAAATGATGATAAATCGACAAAAAAACCGACCTGAATGGTGACTCTTTGAGCAGTCAGGCGGCGATGCGCTTAACGCACAGTGTAAATAAGGCTATACTCGTGCCGCCTCGTCCCCTTAGTTAAATGGATATAACGAGCCCCTCCTAAGGGCTAGTTGCAGGTTCGATTCCTGCAGGGGACACTTTGACCTCCACGCGTTGATGAACACATTCGCCTGTCCGCCGCATAATTCACTGCGAAGAAGAATCTCTTTTTATTTGAGCGTAACGCGTTGCCAGCTGTTTAAGACGCAACTCCAGCTGGGTCTTTTCGGCTTCAGGAAGCACACCTCCTGCGGGATGTTGTGACAGGCGTCTGAGTTGTTCTTCAGCCGGTATTGTTTGGTTAAATGACTGTATAGTCGAAAAAACCACCGATTTAAGCTCACTCACCGTGATGTATTTTCCTTTTTGTTCATCCAGACTACTCAGCCGGTGGCTCAGTTGCTGAAGCTTCATCATTCCCTGATACCAGCTGTTCATGGCCTCAGCAGGCAACGCCGCCGCGTTAAATTTTTGCTGCCACTGTACGGCGAGCGGCTTTGCTTCCTCCGGCCGCAATGCCTGGAGTTGTGCTAACAACTGAAGGCTGTAGGAAATATTCCAGTCAGGAGGCAATTTATCCAGTCGGGCAAGCTGCTGCTGCGTTTCTGTGATAAACGTGGACGGGAAAGTGCCTCGCTGTGCTAACGCGTCTTGCTGAGCAGGTGTAAGCGCTTCAGGTAACGGTGCCAGCGAGGCAATGGCCTGAGTCGTTAAGGGATCGGGTCTGGACAGAAAGCCCCTTCCCCACGCTACGGCGACGCAGACCACCAGCATAGAACACATCCCGGCGACAAAGGGTTTCCATCCTCTGACCGACCCCTGCGCTGTCCTACGATCCTCTGCATTCGGCTGATTTTCCGGCTGCACAACATAGACCCATTTCACTTCGTCAACCGGTTCTGCCCTCTCCTGAGGAAATTCGCGGCCGGGCATCATGAGTGCATTCAGATCTGATGCGTCATTACTGCTTTCCAGCCGTTCAGCATTCGAACGTATCATTGTTTGTAACGTATCGAACTGGCTTAGGTGTTTCAGTTCAAGGCGCTGGAGCACCGAACTCAGCCGGGTAAGCAACGCTTCAGCACGATAAAGCTCACTAAGATGGCTGTTGTTGAGTGGAAGCATACGCATGCGCTGCTGCAGTCGCTGGCTCAGGCCGCTAAGAATTTCCAGACGAGTATGTAGCGTCTTCGGCCAGAAAACGTCCCACTGATGGCTAATCAGGGCCTCCAGAATCGCCAGCCCTTCGTTCAGGCCAGCCAATCCAGACAGGTGAGTCCGGGCAAGGGTGTACCAGGCCGCAGTCTGCAACTCCACACCGTTTTGTTCAAACAGAGAGAGACAGCGTTTTTCGACATATTGCCAGTTCACATCCGGGCGAGCAGGATGCGTCAGCTTGCTGAGCTCATCGCGGAGGGCGGCGTAATCTGGCAGCGTACGCGGGTCGCCGCCGGTTTTTAACGTTATATTTGTGGTCATCCTGGAGGGCCTGCATATCCGTGTGGTTAATTTCGTCAGTTGATGTGAAGGGCTATTTTGCGTTTAAAAGTGCAATGACTCAGAAATATCGCTATGGCAGCAGCGCTAAAATCAGACCGAAAAATACACCTTCATCAAATAGTTGTCCGGACCGGGATGAGGTATCAGGGGGAGTAAAGATCCAGCCATTTGCTTTCCCCACCCTCATGAACAGACGTCCTTGAGAAATCACCTTGTCCCCGGAATAGAAAGTCACCTCGACACAACCGGCGACGCCCTGTCCATACAGAAAGATCGGCATAAATTTGACCGCCCGGCTGTCATAGCGCAAAACGATACCGGAAATCTCAAAAACCCCGCCCTCCACCAGCAGATCCGGAACGGATACGGTCAGTGGTTCCACTTTCAGTCCCGTATCCGTCAGCCACGCGTCCATTTGATCCTGAAGCTGGGCCATTCGCTGGCGAAACTCTGCAATATCAGCCTGACTCTTGCTGATAGCAGGAACAGGTGCAGGTTGGCGTGCCTGCAACTTCTGCAGGAACTGTGATTTTACGGACATGATGTTATCGGACCTTATATACGGAGAGTGGTGTCGAGATATTGTTGTTGCCTGAGATGCCTTAACAGGACCCGTCCTTCGGGCATAAATTCAGTCCCGTAGCGCACCAGGCCACTCCCTTTAAGTTCAGCGTCAATGGCATAGCGCAGTTCACCGGGGACGTTCTGTTCCAGCAGGACAACGGTTATTTTTTTCAGGCGTGGTTCATATTTGAGCAGGACGGCAGACAATATGCCCATCAGCTCATGGGCCGTTCCCGGCATGCCCTGCAGGATTTTGGTCATATCCGGCAGGCCGTAGTCAGGCAAATGCGCCAGCGTGCCGGCACGACAGTTGAGGATACGCTGCATGTTATCGAGCACGGACAAAATGACCTGGTTCTGCTCGCTGACCTGATGCAGGTCGAGGCCGCCGGTGAAGTTGCCATAAAGTGTTTCATACAGTGAAGGACGGGATGACTCACTCATCTTTCAGCGCCTGCAGAGTCAGTCGATTGCTGCCCGCATCAATCACCCGGGCCTTCTCCGGATCAAGCTCATCGCGGCTCAATACTACACGCCAGCTGTTGTTCTCCTGGTCAGGTGACATAAACATCCCGGCCACTGCCACGTACTGCGCATCTTTTTCCATTGGCATATCAACCGTTACCGCCCCCCCCGGCTGCAGCCTTATATCTTTCTCCGCCACGAGGTCTGCCTTGACGGCCTGGCTGTCGTCTTTAAACAATGACGGGTAGTCCGTGCTGTCAAAGGTTTTGCGGTCTTTAAGCTGATAAATACGCACCACCGTCGACAGAGCGACACCTCCAGCATTGCTGTTCACGGCTTCACGGGCACGAATATCGAGATGCAGGATCTTCACCTGCTTATAAAAAATCGATTTAGTCACGGCGACAGTGCCGTCCGTAACACTCTGAGTAAGTCCACAGCCAGCCAGCATCAGCGTAATGCCTACAGCCAGCGTAACCAGAGGAAATTTACCAGCGGTAATCGCCATCTTCATCAGTCTCCTTGCGGTGAATGTTTTCCTGTACGCGCTCGTAGCGGCCAAGATTGATGGTTATTGTTTTTGGGTGTGATGTTGTCTTAGCCGCATTCAGCGGTCGCATCACGGCAGTGCGGCCCAGTTGCACTGCACCCGCTTTGGGTTGAGTGCTCGTTGTCGCGTCCGGCAGCAGTCTACGGTCGACACACAGCTGCAGGCGGACATCCAGGCGAGAGCCAAGATAGACGTGCAATAGCGCCATCAGATCCGTGTAAAGCACCCCGCCGGGCAACCAACCCGGTACTTCCACAGGGTCTGTGGTGGTCAGACGCATCAGTACCTGGCTGTTCACATCGGTGGCATAACTGCCCATCACCGGGCGATGCGTCAGTGTGACAGGCTGGCTAATGCTCATTCTCAAAGGTTTCTTCAGCGGTACCCGACGCCTGTCGTGGTGCCAGATTTTCGCCTGCGTATTAGGCGCCAGAAGACGTACCAGTGAAGCCATGCCTTCCGCAGTACGTCCTGGCAACAACATCACCGGCAGCAGCGCCAGAAAGCGTGAGGCAGGCGCCGCTATACTTTCTGTGCAGCCGTCAATCCCAAGCCCAGCCAAACCCAGCAGATACTGTGAAGTTTTGTCCTTACCGCCTTCTTCAAACGTTGCCGGATACGAATATTTACGCCAGATACGGTAGTACTGAGCAATCAGCCGGTGGTTGAAGATATCGAGGAAGTCCGCGTTAGCTTCGTACCCTTCCCGTCGCTGAGCGATGTCATCGATATAGTGCGTCGGCAGCGGAGACTCCACGCCGTAGAGCCCCATAAAGGTGGTACGGATCGTGGGGGGAAGGTGCGGATGTTCCGGTAGCTCTGCTCCTTTGATTTCAGAGGCTGGGAACCCCATCCCCGCATGGGGTCGGAAACGAACCGGCTCATGTCGCACCTGCCAGGTGCTGCCGGTGACCGGTTTATCCAGCTGGCTCTGCTCCAGTAGCTGACAGAAACGGTAAAAATTCATGTACGGCAGCCGGTCGCCCAGTTGAGCTATCAGCCTGGCAGACGCGGACTGTGATTCTCTTTCCACCGGATGCATTTTCCTTCTGGCTGAACAATGAGGGTAAGCTGGTTGAACTGGTTCATATCGGCATACAGCGCAAAGAATCGGTTGAGCATTTCACCGAACAGGTGAATATCACCCTCACCGGTGAAGCCGTTGCTGTCGAGGGTTACTTCGATATCCAGCCCCCGCAGCAGGTAGCCCTGTTCAAAGCGTTGAAGGCGATGATGCTTTACATGCTGAATCGCCTCCAGACGCCGGGTGTTCATTTCATCTTCCTGCCAGTTATACAGGGCAAGCGTGCCGCGCAGCACTTCGGCGGTACTCATCATGTTCAGGAAACCGGATCCCAGGTGGCTCAGAACCCGCCAGTGAAAGCGGTCTTCAGAAGGCGGATAGACTGGCAGCGTTGGTTTGCAGAGGTTACGTACTGAAAGTTGCGTACTCACCACCTGCTCACAGCGGTCAAGCAGTGTGCTCTGTAATGCCCGGCGTGGTAACTGACCGTTGGTGCCGGTGATTTGCAGCGACACGGCCTCACGCTCAAACAGGCGGTCATCTTCCCACTGGTGCCCGCCAAGGATAAGCCAGGTGTCATAGAGCCCGGTCACGCTGCGCTTAACGCGGGTGTGGTAATAACGGGGGGGAGCATAACGGCGCATCATCCCGCCCTTGTGCCTGAAGCTGCTAAACGGAACATACTCCGCGTCATTGGTGCGGTTTGAGCCAGTGACTGAATCCACCGAATAAATCTCGGTATGTCCGTCCTGCAGACGTTTTGGACGCAGCAGGTATTCGTTTTCAAGCCCGGTGATGGTGAGCGGGTCAGCCTCCAGCGTAAACAGGTTAATCACCGGCACGCAGTGGAGGCGAACCGCATCATCAGTGACCGGTAGGTCAGATGACCATGGCGTACTGAACACCACTTCAACATCAAAATACTCAGCCCCCGCTGGCGGCGTGATGCCCTCAAGGCCGTTAAGGTGGACAAACATAAACTTGTCGCGGAAGGTGAAATACTCCAGCAGAAGCTGGTAGCCGCTGAACGCGGTATCGCCTTTCGGCCACAGGCAGTCTTCGTCACGAAAGCCGCCCGGTGAGAAATATCCGTCAAGCCGGATACGGTCAGTTTGACCAGGCAGGCGCATATAGAGTGCGGCCTGCCGTTTGGTCAGCATAAGGTGTAGCTGGCTGCTGACCGGTGCATCCGCCCCAAGATAGAGGCTCAGGTCACTGAGGTCCGCATGGGACCAGTCCGCCTGTGTGCTGCAGGCAAAGCGCATTCGCAGTAACGAGCGCCCGTCCGGCTCAGTGGTCATAGTCACCCGAGAGATATTCAGCGGGTTGAGCATCACATCGCGGGTTGTGCGGTAACGGCAGACCGTGTTTTTCGGCCCCACCGGGCGGGAGTACACTTCCAGCCCCGCGGGCATCACCTCTGCCATCTTAACGGTCTGAAGCGCAGGCGTGAACGCGACCACCGAGAGTGACGGAATGGTCCGCAGGTAATGTGGCCAGAGCATACTGACCAGTCCTTCAGTCAGCTCCGGCAGATCGTCGTCAATCTTTTCGCGAAGCCGCCCCATAGAGAAAGCAAAGCCTTCAAACAGGCGCTCTACATACGGATCGGGTGTGCCGGCTTTATCCAGGTCCAGCATGGCTGCCCGGTCCGGATGGGTCTGGGCAAATTCTTTAGCCGCTTCACGGAGGTAGCGCATTTCCGCGTCGTAATAACGCAGAGTCAAATCTTCCATTTTTTTCTGCTCCTGTGCATTTAACCGCAAAGCACGGCACCACGTGCTGGATCGACAGCGATCAGCCCGGCAAGTAACTTGTCCATTAACGGCGTAAGTCGTGCCTTATCAGCCTCACTGCGGCCGGCTTTCAGGCGCAGGAGTTTCAGATGACGGGCCTGTACCTCGAACAGCAGCTCAGGCTCCCAGTTGCTGAGAGTCACGTCTCTGGCGCGATCCCCCAGTTCAGCAAACAGATGCATCGCCAGCTCATTTTTACCGTACTGCTCAGCAATGCGGCCCATCAGCAGACGTAACAGCCACTTCTGGCGATCGGTGGTCACACCCGGGCGCTTCTGTAGCCAGGCCAGCGCAGTATCAGGGCCTTCACTGTCCGCCAGCACCACGGCTTCTGGCTCCAGCGCCAGAATGTCATCAATGCCAGCAGACATCGGTGTGGATGGGGTGTCATTGCCCCACCCGCCAGTTGTGTCCATCACGCTTTGCTGGATCCAGTTCAGCGTGACTTCATCCGCAAATGGCGTTCCGTCACTGAACGCGAGCGTTTCCAGACCGGACAGGCGGGTCAGCAGCCCTTTCAGGTCAGCGGCAATAATGCCAGCCAGAGTGTCCTGACCTGATTTCGTTAGGGCCTGGTGGATGTACCACTGCAAATCCAGCCAAAGATGATTAGCACCGCGAGAAAAAGTGCTATCTGCCGTTTCAAGCATCTCTACCCAGTTCTGCTGCAGATAGAGACGCTTAAGTAACGCGCGCTGGTCTGCTCTTGGCGGTTCGATGCGGGTACGGCCCTGCGCATCCGGGGCCGGAATTGCCCGCAGAGTATCGTGACGCAGGCTCTTCATCAGATGGTGTGCGGACAGCCAGCCGTCCGGCTGTTCGCGCAGATATTCGGCGAGCGTGCGGGCCTGTGTCAGCAAATCCTGACCGGAGGTGATACGTCCGATGACCGGGGCATCGTAGTGGCTAGCAGTCGCAGGGGTTTCGCAGGCACTGGCGTTCTGCGGCACAACCGCATCCACACCACCCGCTTTCTGCAGGCGGCTTTCAAGAGCACCATACAGCGTATTGAGTTCCGGTCGGATTTCATCCGGCTCATTTTCCGTCAGTTGCTCTATCAACAGCAGTGCCCCGGTGGTACGTATCGCATCGTTCCTGACCACTTCGGGGTACAGGGAAAGAGAGTCAGTCATTCGCGATCCCGCCAGCCATTCCAGTGCCGCCTTACGGCTGCGCTCACGCTGTGGATGCAGTTGCGTACCAAAGCGCTCCAGCAGGCCGCACAGCAGTTCAAGACCTTCAGCGAGCCCCTGCTCACCTTCGCGGTGCAGCTTTGCCCAGCAGTAGTAGGTGGCCACACGGATATCTTTGGCGGTCGTGGTCAGAAGCTTCTCTGCAAGCTGGCAGATAAGTTCGGTATCTGCACCTGAGAGTTTGTTGACCTCCTCGCGCATCTGCTGAAAGTCATCGTCATAACCCGGGTCGTCACCCTGAGGAGATGGACCGGACAGCGGCTGCAGCCAGCTATCCCAGAGCCTAACCCGCTCACGGGTGGTCGCAAGGAGTGGTTCCTGCTCAGTCTGGCAGGCGCGGAGTAAAGCGTTGAGCGTGCTCATCAATATACGTCCTCTGTATCATTGCTTGCGCTGGCGACCTGGTCTGATGCTGCCACGCCTTTCGTGCTGAAGATGGTCTCTGGCAGGCGGAAATTACGCAGTTTCAGCAGCGCCAGAGGACCCTCTCCCGCTTCGGTACGCAGGGTGTAATTGAGTGTTCGACCGTCCTGCGCCGTCCAGCTCAGACTGTAGCTGCTACCCACGCCCGAATAAGCACTGACGGCAGCTTTGTCGAGCAGTCGTATCCAGCCCCAGACGCCTAGAATATCCGCATACTGACGGGTGCCTGCCTGGGTGCTTATCCAGCTCAGGTTCGCACCAGGAGCCTCAGTATCCTCAGGCCAGGTGAAGCGCTTCCAGGCTGGCATCTGGTTAACGTATATCAGCTTCTGGCTGTCGATAATCATGGTGGTCTGCATCACGCCATCGGCAGTACCTGGACGTAGTTCGAAGTTCATCCCTGCATTGCCTTCGGTGAAGGCCACATCGGAGATATGACTCAGGGTGTTAATGGCATTGAGGAACTCTGGGTTAAAGGCCAGCCCCTGCGAGTTGATGCTGTCCGGCACCCAGTGGTTTCCTTCTTTGTGCAGCACGCCTTTGAGACGGGTCTGCAGGAACTGAGCGATACGCCCGGAATCCGCGTTGAGGTATTTGGCCAGCAGCGGCAACGAGACATCACTACTTGAGTTGTTAAACGGATAGCGGCTACCAAAGGCACTGTTCCACTCAGCCACTACCGCCTGCTGCCACTGGGCATTGAGGCTGTTGGCCGCAGGGGTCAGCACCTGCTGCCAGGCCTGCTCCATTGGATTCACAAACACCGTTCGGCCAAAGCCGCTCCACTCCTGCCCCAGACCGGCGGCAATCAGGCTGCCGTAGTCGCGGGTTTCGGTGAGGTCCACAGCTTTACCCTGAAATACGGTCTGGGCAATGGTCTGGGTCATCGCCTGCGGGTCGGCGGCATTGGTCACCTGCTGCAGACGCAGACGCACCTGCGTCACACGTGTCAGATACGACTGCAGACTCTGCTCTTGTGCTCCCGTGCGGCTTTTATCCATCAGTGCCAGGACCGGGCCAAAGGTCGCATCAAGCGGGCCATGAACACCGGCACTTTGGTCAATGGCATCTTTGTTGTCGCCACCCAGCAGATTTTTGGCTGATTTCACCAGTGAATCTGATATCGCTTCGCCTGTCTGTCCGGTACGCCCCTGAACATTCAGAGTGTTCATCAGCGCCACCAGAGGCGACTGACGCACGTCGGCCATCAGGGTCAACTGGTCAATGGAGTCCGACAGCGTGGTGGCCTGGTTCCAGCGCAGGCTGTTGAGGAATTCCAGCCAGGCGCCGCCAAAATCGGCAAAATAACGCTCCGTCAGGCGATTTTTAAGTGCTTCCGGGGAGATTTCATCCTGCTTATTGACCGGACGTTTGCTGTCAGTCAGCACCCAGTCGAGCTCGTCCCGGCGCGCCTTCACCACCTTCTCGATGGCGGGCTGAACGGCCTGCTCCCAGGCCTGACGGGTAAACATGCCAGGTACAATTTCGGTGGTGCTGAACAGGCGGGCAGCATCGGTATCACCTGTCATATCTTCAAGACGCATATCCACATACAGATGTGCCACCTGTGAAAGCATTTTCTGGTACAGAGTCGATTCGCTATTACGCACCCCCATCAGGCGAACCAGCAGGGAACGCGCCTGGCTGACCATGTTTTCATCAGCTCGCAGTTTCCACTCAGCATGTGTGACCAGTTGTGCACCATAAAACGACAGCAGCGACGGGGCCACGCCTAGCCAGATACCGTCCTTCACACCGTCACGCTTCAGCCAGTCCTGAAGCAGCACCGTGCTAAACCAGGCACCATCCATATGCTCAGGACGCGCCAGCATCAGGTAAAGTTTCAGCTGGTCATAGGTCGCTTTTGCCCTCTGCTCGCGCAGCGGGCTATCCGGAGGCAGCGCGTTAAAGGCACTGACCTGCTTCTGCAGATGGTCTGCAGCCGCATCCCGCAACAGCGGCAACGCGCTGTCCTGATAGCGTGGCCAGAGTGCGGCCAGCAGGGCGTTATTCTGGCTCAGCCCGGCCTTTTCATACCACGGCACGCCATGCTCAGAGCGGTACTGCAGACGGGCCATGGTTTTCTGAAGTTCAGACAGCGCGTGCAGGCGCTGCTCCAGCGGCTGATTCTGTAGGGCGGCAAGTGCGGTCTGGGCATTCGCACCTGCAATCTGGCTGCGGTTGGTGACATACGCGATGCCCATCCACATAACCCAGCTCACCATCGTGAGCGCAGCAGCAGATGCCATTACCTTGCGCCATGGAATACCGGGCTTGCGAGGACGCAGCCCGTCAGGAAGCGTCCGGACTGATTCAGGCAGAACATTCCAGCGCTTATCCATGCCCCAGTGGTGCGGCACAGTGCGTTCTGCACCGGCTGAAGGCTGACTGAACACCACACCGGCCAGCGGCAGCGGGCGATACGGATTGAGCATCACCGACAGCGGTGCGGTCACGCTTTCCGGCTCACGAATGAGCTGATCGGCAAGGGACAGCAGGAAGTTATGCCTTACCTCGTCACAGGTCTGCTGCACACCCTGTGAGGTCAATGCCGGCGTCAGTGCCGCGAGTTGCTCAGCCAGCGCTTCCAGACTGCATCCGGCGGGCAGCAGACAACCTGTCGCCTGCACGATGCGGCCTTCCGGCTTACCGGCGCGCGGATGTAGGGACCAGACGTACAGGGGGAGTTTCCAGCCAAGCGCATCCATGCGGTTACTGATGGCATGAGACAGGGAATCCATGATGCTTTCAGAGGGAACCGGTAACGGTTGCTCCAACCCCGGCGCTAAAAGCCTATCAAATGCTGAGGTGACCCACACCATGCCATCCACCGGACGGCGGCGCAGCTTACGCAGTGCGGTCAGCCAGACACTGTCGGCTGGGGTGTTGAGGTCACCGCCCCACAACAGCAACGTGCCGCGATCTTCCTGCCAGAGCTGGGTGGTGAGGCCGGGAGTCAGTTGCTCAACTTCAGCCGCCGTACCGGTTATCAGGAGGATGCGCGTTTTGCGTCCCCAGCGACGGCCATAGAGGTTGCGCATAGCAAGGTGGAGAATATTAATCGTTTCACTGCATTTTCCTTGCTCCGCACGCGATATGTGTTCCGTTTGATGACTTTTCCCGGTTAATTCACGAAGCTGTTTCATAAAACTTAAAGAAATAAACCATTGCCACAATCGGACAAATAAATCGTCACAGAGTAAAATGAACAAACATAAGCCCGAGACAGCCAGGGAAGCCGCCATTTTTTTCTCTGGAGAACGAAGATAAACAAAGGGATTTTCAGTCCATATCAGTCCACCGCCTATAGCCGCAATTAGCAGTACGACTAGCCAGGTACTGAGGCGTTTTTTCTTTTTCACATCACTATCCTTTGCGTAGCATTATGCAGGGCGGACAATAGCCATTTGGGTAGTTCGAGCGCCAACAAGTAACCACTGAGGCAAACCCGAAGTAACAGCATGTTCGCAAGCGCAAATCAGCGTTATATTGCCCACTGCAGCAGCTGGCCTGCCAAAGGCATCATCCAGAACCTGCTCCCCTTTTTTAGCAGTTAAAAATCCCCACTTGTCCATCATCTGAAGAACAACGGACAGTGCATCGTTTTTCACCTGGGCCCGCCAGAAATACCAGGGTAATCCCGAAGTTACTTTTCCCCAATTTGCAGTATCCGCAACACTATTTTCGGCATCTCCCACAACAACTGGGCGGTGTATCCACGCTTGCGGTTTAATATGCAGCCGCTCCATGCACAAAGGAGAAGCCAGCAATAAAGCGGATACCGATTCCGCCTGTCGATCGCGGGCCAGTAGAAATAAATTGATTTCAACGGAAAGGAGCAGCGTATCATCCTGTTTGTCGAGCCACTCATCTACCCACATCAATCCATTGTTTTCGGTACTGATGGTAATGTCGTTAACAGCATGTAATTCAGGAAAAGCTCTTCGCCAGGTAGTGAAAATTTGCTCATCTTTCAACACGCCATCATGATGAAGGCGAACAACGAAGTTACCGGTGAATTTTGCTATCTCTCCGTGTAACTGCTGGCTAACGCGGGTCAGTACCACATCCAGGAAGGACAGATACTCGGCTTCATTACGTACTTTCGATGCCGTATGGAGTGAGGCCGAAGTCAGCGTGGACTGAAGAGATGGATAATAGTTTGTCTGAAGTGCATTTGATCCCTGCAAAAGTGCTGCAGCAAGTTTGTTACTGGCAACAGGCGTGGTATAGCTCATCCCAAGCACTCCAACGGCTTGCTGCCCCAATAAAACTTGTTCATTATGCTGCTTTTGGTGTAAATGATTCCACCACATCACGCGATCTCGTTCGTTCTCATAGTGCCTTAATCTGGCAATATAACCGGCCATTCCCACCGAGAAAGGAATAAGAAGCGAACAAAACCAGAACCAGGCGGAATGCGTACTCAACCCTTTTGGCCAAAAAGAAAGCACCAATAAGGCTCCCGCAATCAGGATAATAACAATCGCTAGAACCCAGCGAGACTTACTCGGAGGAACGGGTAATGGCTCTGCCTTCGGGATCTGTTTAAGATCAACTGGCATAATTAACGTTTTCCGGCAACAAGTAATGAAGAAATGAGCGTACAACCACAGCCGCAGCGATGGCCATGTAATGCAACAGGTCTGCCATTAATTTTTGAACCTTCATCGCCCTCTGCAATAAACGTTTGACCATGCATAGGGCAAGTTACTTTATCCATCAGACAAGCAACCTCTAACCCCATAAATTTCACACCGGAACTTCCTTCAATTACAGTGCCACCGTGAGTCGTTTTATCATTAATTCGAATTACACCCTGCATAATTATTCCTTTAAACCAGATAATACATAGCCCAGAGTAACACCATCGCGATAAAGATAAGCCAGAGAAATATGGAGCGATATTTATCCACCAAGCTTTTTTTGAGTTCCCAACCTGAGCCATTGACAATACTAAATACAGGACTCTTTATATCTGATGAACTAAATTTATAAGAATACTGTTCTCCAATCGCCCCATCTTTTTTATCCCCCAGGATTTTTCAAAACTAAATTCTTTGCGACTACCCCATTGAACTTGTTTTTTTAAACCCACTGCCTCAATGCTTAGTTCAGTTTCGATATCGGTTGATTTTTCTCTGTAACTCACTCTGTTCTTTGCTTAATTAAAAATCAATGTCAGTTTGTATTGCTTCTTCAGGCCATCAACGCCGAATAACTCGATCCATTTCGCATCCACAATCTTCCATGAAGCAACTAGCTTATCTCCTTGCTCAATTACAGAAAACGGAATACCGCCATCCTGATTCAATTCCATAAGTCGACATTTTAATTCCGAAAGAGGAATAACTCGATCACTATTCATATCACCTCCTGTTATTATCGTTATAAATACCTGAAGTGTTTATAAATGAACATTAGTAAAAGTGAGTCAGTCATTCTTTTATTGGGTCAGGTGCATTAACTACACATCGAACCGTAGTGCTAACAGGATAAGGGTTATCTGTAATTCTGAAACCACGGTAAAATGTTAATCCTACATCACCGGTGGGGTCTGGGTTATTACCGCCACGCAATACTTTTCGGTATTGGCCTGTTCGCTCATCCTTAATAACAGGTTTCTCAGGCCCTTGCGGATTTTTTTTGTCGGCTACATTATAATAATTAGGATCATACCAATCCTTCACCCACTCATAACCGTTATCGGCCATGCCATAAAGTCCAAGAGGCGATGGAGGATATGCATTGACGGGAAAATGAACGGATGTGCTATTAATCCCGACCATATCCTCTACAGCCTGGCGATCCACATCCGTAGCATAATTTACTCCCTTCCCATTTTTTTTATTTTCTCGCCACACACCATCATCAGTTGCTACAAGAATATACTGACCACGGCTACGAGCAGAATATTCCCACTGAGCTTCAGTCGGGAGTGAAAAGGGTAAACCAGTTACCCTTCCCAACCAAACACAGTAATTATTGGCTTCAGTCCAATTCACTATGGCTGGACTATTTTTGAAATGATTCATTTCTGCCAATGTAGCATTCTTCCATTTTTTGTCGAATATTTGGGCAGGCAGATTATTAATTTTGAGGTAGAACTTATAGTCCTCATGGGTAACTTTAAATTTACTTATGGAAAAACTGCTCAATTCAATTTCATGAAGTGGTTTAGTATCTTTTTCTGAAGAGCAGTATGGGCCGTCTCCCCTCATTTTCTTGCAGAAATCGCCCATCCAGAAAGTCCCTCCTTTTACATAGACTAAATCCGCTTTAACACGGCTTAGATAGCGCTGAATCTCTGCTTGTTCTTGCGGGGTATGTTTTATTGAGTTCGTTGAATCATCACAACCGCAAATAATAAGAACCAATAAAATACTCCATTGCTTTTTTATATTTTTCAATTTACAGGCTCCGCATTATTAACCACGCATCGGACTGTTGTGCCATCAGGGTAATCACTATCTGGAATATTATAACCGCGGAAAAAAGTCAGACCAACATCGCCAGTAGGATCCGGATGATCTCCTCCGCGCCGCACCTTCCAGTACTGCCCGGTATCCTCATCTTTAACAACAGGTTTTTCTGGCCCCAGAGGATCTTTCCTTGGGGAGTGTTGATAATATTCAGGGTCATACCAATCCTTAACCCATTCATAACCATTATCTGCCATGCCATATAAACCGAATGAAGTTGGTGGATACTTATCAACTGGAAAAAACACAAGCAAACCATTTACCCCAAACCGTTCTTCAACTTTATTTCGGTCTTCATCAGTTGCATAGTTTTCTCCTTCTCCATTTTTCTCATTTTCTCGCCAAACCCCATCATCCGTTGCCACTAAAATATTCCTTCCACGGCTACGTGCGGCATATTCCCATTGGGCTTCAGTGGGGAGGGAAAAGGGTAATCCAGTTTCATATTTCAACCAATTACAGTAGTTATTTGCTTCATTCCAGGTTACTATAGCAGGACTATTATTAAAGTGCGTCATTTCAGCTAATATATCATTCCTCCATTTTTTTTCGAAACGCTTCTCTGGCAAACCTGCCATTTTTAGATAAAAATTATAGTCTTCATGTGTGATTTTAAATTTACCTATCGAATAACTACTGAGTTCTACTTCATGAAGTGGTTTTGTGTCTTTCTCTGGTGAGCAGTAGGGACCACCATCCCTCATTTTCTTGCAGAAATCGCCCATCCAGAAGGTACCCCCATGGACATAGACTAAATCCGCTTTAACACGGCTTAGATAGCGCTGAATCTCTGCTTTCTCTTGCGGTGTATGCTTTATTGCACTCGCTGAATTATCACAACCACTGACAAAAACCATTAAAATGAGACTATATTTACCCAGACGATTTTTTGACATTATTCATTTCTCTCCCATTTTTGGTTATACTGGGTATCTACAGGCACAAAATGACATAACGAGGAATAAAACGGGTTTTCGTCACAGTGTAAAAAATACTGTTTCGAACAGTTCGGTGAGAATGCATATCCGTAGGCAGGGCTATTTTTCAGGCGACTCATGACTTCATCAAAATCCCTCAGGTTTAACTTATCAATAATAGCCTCGAGTTCTTTATCCCGGTTGAATCCTATCTGTAAGAATATTGCTAAATCTTCCTGAGCTAGCTTGACGATTGCCTCTTCCTTGCCAGGGCGGACGCTTCCATCTTTTGTTATGCGTGTCAACACCTTCTTCCATTCCCGCTTCGTCTGAATGCTGGACAAAATATGTAATACAGCTTTCTTTCTATTTTTATTGGGGTCAGGTAAAAAACCATCCCCCTGATTATTGATATCTATACGGTCATATGCACCGTCACCCATAAGGATATATAGAGCAATACCCTTTGCCTCAGGAGAAAATAGATACACACTGCCAGGCTTAGCATTAATCACGTTCGCAAAATCATTACGCTCTGTTGATCTACGCTTGGCATCAGTTAGCTGCGTTGATATTTTATCAATAAAATCATTAAAATCCGACTTTATATCTTCAAATTCAGCAGAAATACTCTTATAATATTCCTCATAAATAGCTCGCCCCCCCATAATCAAAACATAAGATAACGCCATAAACGCTTCTTTAGTAATTATAGTCAAATGCTTATAATCAATGCCATATAACTGATAAATAACCCAGATAGCAAACTCAGGAAACAGTTCAGGCGTAATTTCACCTTCTACCTCGCCTTTCGCACCTGCGCCCAGACAGAGGCTACCTTTAATATGGAATCTGAACTTACCTTTTACGAAACGGACTTTAAATTCACCACTCAAACCTATGCCTAACTCCGCATCGCCCCCAAGAGTTAGCGAAGCGAAATCCTGAAATTCCCCCAGATACGCTCCTTTTTTCTTCTCTGACTGACTAATGGGAGGAAGAATTTCTTTTAGCGCCGGAGAATCCAGCCCAAAGGTATGCAACATATTCGGGAGTTCGTCAACCAGCGAATCGAAAGGCTTTAACCATTGCAAAGCCCCCCCCATGCTACCACCGACTTTTGCGCCACCAAAGGCTTCCCCTTTAAGTTCCAACCCTTTTGGGTTCTCTTTGCTGTCTTTAATTGTTACGCCTTCTTTTTTTCGGGTAGCGAAACGCGAACCAGGCGTTCGGTTTCCCATCAGCAACTGCTTATTACCAAACGTAACAAACTGCAGGTTGCCTTCCGCCTGCGCCGAGGCGCCTACATACCCCCTCAACTCCCCCTCAATCTTTGCTCTCAAAATCCCAATTTTCGCTTCCTTGGTATCACTTACCATAAATTTTAGTTCCCAGCCGACCCGATCTGGAACATAAATAGTTGAATTCACTTTGCCGCAAAAGACGGTCAAAGCCGCTTTCGCCTCGCCTTTAATATGTACATTCCCCGTATCCGGGTTCCAGGTATTCAACGTTGAGGCATTAGCCGTAAGCCTCAAGAATTGCGCGCCAGCAGAAACATCAATATAATTACCGTCTTTACTATATTCTTTATATTGATTATTCCATGCATTAGCCCATTCAGTCAGCGTAGCTTCATAGCTAATATCTCCACTGACCGTCATGGTGTTATCCATCATCTGCTTGATGGCATTTTGTGCAGCAACTAGCTTAGTTTTTAACGCACCGATATTGATTCCGGTAATATTGCCTTTATCATCCTTAGTAAAGATCGCATCACCGCTGAATGTATCAACCGAAAGAATAGTAAATTTGCTTTTAAGCGCGTCATAATCAGACTGATTTATATAAGAGTAGCAACGTCCAAACATTCCTTTATTTAAGGGTTGAACAGGAATCATCTCAATCACGGGTTTATAACCCGTACTCTCATCAAATTCACCTAGTTCAGCCTGAAGATTTTTCGTTGCTTTGTCGAGAGCAGCTTCAGCCGTAGTGATCTTATCCTCATATCCAGGCAATTTATCTTTATTCGCAATATCTTTCAGATTATTACCATAATCCTCTATTGCCTGAGAATAATTGATCTTGGCCTTATGTTGTTTATCTATTACCTCGCTAAGCTTGCTCATCAGTTTTTCAAGCTCCGCGGCATCGCCCTCATCAATAAAAATTAACTCAAGCGTCTCTATGCGAAAATAACACTGACATGACTTGTGCAGAACAACTTTAACATTTTTTTCGACTTTACTTAAAGAATGTTCCGCAACGGGTGTTCCTTGTTTGTTCACTATCCCCCCCTGATTATTCAAAAAATAATTTGATTGCTTTAGGATCCACACCATAATGGGCCTGTGTATATCCATTCTCATCCGTGACGCCACGAATAACCTGTCCATCCTCTGTCTCGATCCGATAAGGAATGTACGGTTTAGGCTGATTATTAGCCTGATCTTTTATTTGGAATCCACCATTCATAGGATTATGAAACTCGGGATCACTCACCGTCACAGGAGAAAGGGCCTGTTCAAGCGACGCACTTCCCCCCCATAAGATAGACCCGCTTTTGAGATCTATTTTACCGGGAGCTCCGATTTCCACTGCGCCGTCTTTGATTTTTATATAGGCACCACCTTTACTAGTCAGGGTTATCCCCTGAGCCGCGTTCAACACAATCTCACTGCTGACGCTGTTGAGGTTCATTGCTTTGTCAGACTGAAGTCGCATGGCATCGGTTTGCGCCTGAATATCCACTTTGCCTCTTGCGGCGAATATCTTCATCCCCATCTTTTGGGCAAATAAGCTTATGGCTTCACCCGCAGCTACAGTGAGTTTTTTCATTATGCCCATATCCACATTCTCACCTGCAGTTGCAGTCAGCGTATGACCTGCAGAAATCTGGATATTTTTTGGTGTCACAAAACCAATACCGGCAGGCGCTGAAGCCAGTAGTCCAGCCCCTTTTAATTGCGCAAGAACCTTACCAAGCTGTTGTTGAGACCCCGTATCGGCTTCCATTGCTCCGGATGCTTTGGCGCTTTCTGCCAGGGAGGTCACCAGCTGTAGCGCGTCCTGTAACTGTGCAACAGCTGCATTCATATCCAACATTTTTCCCTGCGCTTTGGGTTGATCATCGGCGCTTATGAAAATTCCTTTTCCACCCCGGATACTCACCCAGTCATCCGTTCGCAACTCAGCGCCTTCACCGCGCAATGCCCTTTCTGCATTAACCAGGTGTCCTAAATTAAGCTGCGTCTTACCCCCGTACTCCGTGCTGAGCTTGATATGCTCCTCACCCCGCTTGTCCTCCATCCTCAGCTTGTTCAGGCCGGCTGTGCGGATAACATTGCGCGTGCTGTTGGCCTCAGTGACGTGGTCAACGTGGCGGGAGTCGTGCATAGCATGGGCGATATACGGGCGGTCCGGGTCGCCCTCATGAAACGCAATGGCGACTTCAGTACCCTGGATCAGCGGGAAGTGGAATCCGTATTTGTCCCCACCATAAGGCTTGGCAAAGCGCACTGGCATGCTTTCCATGCCCTGCTTTTTATCATCACGGTCGGCATCAAACTTCACCCGGTACATGCCGGATGCATCCTGCCAGGCGTAGATGTCGTTATCTTTGGCACTGGTCACACGCGCCATCAGGGTGCCGCTGACCACCGGACGCTTTTTCGCGGCTGGACGCCAGCATCGGTTCTCGTAGTACGGCATCGCTACCCATGTCACTTTCAAGGCATTCTTACGGCTGCCGTAGTAGCCAGTGCGGATAATAACAACACCATTCTCCGTTTCACGGGGTAGTGTCGGCGAGATAGCGGTTTCGGTAATGGTAAGAACCTGCGCCGGGCCCAGGGTGTGGTCCGTACTGCTGCCGGTCACTGTAGTCTGGGCGGACAAAAAACGTTCATGCTCCAGACGAGCCCAGAAGTTACCGGTTTCGGTTGCAGGGGTAATTTTGTCACCCCGCTCGAGGTGACGCGGACGATAGTGATACACATCACCATAAGTGATACCGTCACCGTCGCCCCGGGTCATGTCTGCCGGGACGGACGTCAGAATATTCTGCGCTTCGCGATGGTTATAGTCGCTGGCGGTGACCGAACGTTCCACCACGTTGTGCCAGACGTGGATATCCCACACCGAGTCAACGGCATTGTCATTGGTGCCCGAAGGGCTGTTAAGTGGCAGTTTTTTATCGAATGTCCAGGCGCTCTGCTTATCCGCAAAGTGCACCACTTCAGTCTGGGTATCCGGTTGCAGGGTGAAGAAGTAAAAAATCCCCACCTCAGCCAGCAGACGTTCGATAAACGCGAGGTCACTTTCCTGGTACTGATTTATCTGTTCCCGTTTTGGGTAGGTTTGTTTAAGCTTGAATTCATATTCCCACCCCTTCAAACCATGCTCACCAAGAATTTGCTCTACCACTTCAGGCACTGATTTGTTGACGAAGAAACGGTGAGTACGAAACTGCTTATCCAGTAAGGATATAAAAGGTTCCAGAATAATTTCATACGTAACCTGATCGCGTGAACCGGCCAGGCGTCGGAAATTTGTCACCACACCATGAACAATTTTACCGACAACAGAATCTAATAGTTTCCCCACCCCCATGCTCAGCGTAGCGGTTTTACTTAACATCATTTCAGCCGTAAGATCCGGATGTGAACTGGTAAAACGAATGGTGTAATGATAGAGAGCACTCATTTGTTCTAAACCATCAAAACGTTCCACATCCAATGGATAAGGGCAGGAAGGAATATCCAGTTTATAGCGATTAAGGATACCCTCTGTCATTTTAAATGTATTTTCCATTTCTATAATTCCTGTCCTGGGTTAGAATGATATTAAACAGAACCAAACTCAACAAACATTATAAATATTACCTATAATGTTCCCATTCATCATAAATATATTTCAAGGCGAATTTATAAAGTCCATAACCTATGAGAAAGGCTACTATACCTGCCCCACCCAGAATAAATCGGTAAGGATCGGCTGAAAAAAAGAAACAGTAGAAAGAGTAAATCATACTGATAGTTCCTAGCGTCATCCCGATACTGGCTACGATCCGTGAAACAATGATAAGTATAAAATCTTTTATATTCATAAACCCCCAAAGAAGTATTCGCAGACATTATTAAACTCTTCAGGATTTATCTTTTCAATTTCACAAGCCGTCTCATAAGGCCTAACAATGTCCTCAACAAGATAATAAAAAAGATCAAAATCACCCATACTGTTTAATTTCTCATACATTCTGGGGTTTCTTTCACGCAAGTACCGCGATGTATAAATAGATCTTGATGCTTCAGCACCAACTCCCAATACACCACCAGCAACAGAACCAGAAAAAAAGGCACCAACTCCTTGAGATATAATCGCCCTTCCGAGGTTACCCCCCGTAAACTGCGAGAACATCATTTTACCTATAACACTACCAGATATATTTCTTGAAAAATATGAAATTTTATGCGTATCTACATGAGAAACAAAATCATCTATAAATGGTTTAATAACCTTATAAATAACCTCATCGTTAAAAGTTACTTTTTTAACCAGTGCTGCTAACCGAAATTTATCATCCTGATTCTCTCTGCGGTGTTCCGTATCTATAAAATCATAGCCAAGATAGGCAAGGCTGACGGGTAAGGAAATAACACCTTTCGCCACAGCACCGATAAACCCAGCCCCATCGATATGAATGGCCTCAAGCATATCTCTGGCAATCTCTTTTGCGCTGTCCATAATTGCTACCCTTTAGATAAACCAGTTAATCAAACGCCAGCACAATCCCTTCTTCGTCATCCCAGCCCAGCGTCAGGCTGTGTGGCTTCTGCTTCGTGGCCATGTGCGTGAGCAGCTGCTGGCTCAGCACCGGCAGAATTTGCTGATTGAGCAGGCTGTCGACGTTGCGTGCGCCGGTGTCCGGCAGCAGGCAGGCTGAGGTCAGCGCGTCATAAAGGCTTTCATCAATGTGCGTGCTCAGGCCGTAGTGTCGATGCAGGCGCTTGCTAACCTGTAACAGCTTCATTTCCACGATGGTACGCATAGCCGCTTCCGCCAGCGGACGGTAAATGACGGTCTGGAAGCGGGCCAGCAACGCGGGCTGGAAGTGGTCACGCAGGATCGGACGCAGCAGCTCGTGGAGATCGCCTTCGCTGGCCTCCGGCTGTTCGTCGAGCAGCTGCATCAGGTGGTCGCTGCCGAGGTTGGAGGTCATCAGAATAACGGTGTTACGGAAGTCGATTTCACGCCCTTCGCCATCACGCATAAAGCCGCGATCAAATACCTGATAAAACAGGTTCATCACGTCGCGGTGGGCTTTTTCGACTTCATCGAGCAAAACCACACTATACGGGCGCTTGCGCACGGCTTCGGTCAGGATCCCTCCCTGGCCATAACCGACGTAACCCGGAGGTGAGCCCTTCAGTTGGGAAACCGTATGCGGCTCCTGGTATTCTGAGAGGTTAATCGTAATGAGTGACTTCTCACCGCCGTACATGACATCGGCCAGCGCAAGCGCGGTTTCGGTTTTCCCCACCCCGCTCGGTCCCACCAGCAGGAATACGCCCTGCGGGCCATTCTCGGAGGTGAGACCCGTTTTTGCCGCACGCAAACGCTGGGCGATGGCCTCGAGCGCTACATCCTGCCCGACCACACGTTTACCCATTTCATTTTCCAGGGTCAGCAGTTCGGTCTGCTCATCTTTCATCAGCGATGACAGCGGAACGCCTGTCCAGTCAGCAATCACGTTGGCAACGGTGCGTACGTCCACATCCAGGGAGAGCAGCGGGTTGCTGTGCTGCATGCCGTTCAGTTCCTGCTGCAGCGTGCGCGTCTCGCTTTGACGGGAGATATCCTGACGGCTTTCCAGCAGTTGTTCGGTGAGTTTCAGTTCCTGCCCGTACTGCGTTTCAAGCTCGTCGAGAGCAACGATCAGAGCGTTCTCTTCCTGCTCAATGACGGTCAGGCGTTCACCATGGCTCTGATTGCCGACAGCAATATCTTCCAGCAGCGCCTGCTTCTCCATTTCAAGAGAGGTAATCTGCGAGCGAATGCAGGTCAGCTGTTCCGGCACCGTGTCGAGGCTCATGCGGACGCGCGCTGCGGCGGTGTCGAGCAGATCAACCGCCTTGTCCGGCAGCTGGCGGCCCGTCAGATAGCGGCGGGAAAGCGTAACAGCAGCGCGCACCGCATCGTCGGTAATGTGCACGTGATGGTGCTCGGCGTAACGGGATTTCAAACCACGGAGCATCAGGCAGGCGGTGTCGTCGTCAGGCTCATCGACTTTTACCATCTGGAAACGACGCTCCAGGGCCGCGTCGCGTTCGAAGTACTGCTTGTACTCGCTCCAGGTAGTGGCCGCAATGGTACGCAGTTCACCACGCGCCAGCGCCGGTTTCAGAAGGTTCGCTGCATCGGCGCCCCCCGCCTGGTTGCCCGCGCCGATGATGGTATGCGCTTCATCAATAAATAGCAGGACCGGGGACGGGGAGTGCTGCACCGCATCGATGACGTTTTTCAGCCGCTGTTCGAACTCGCCTTTAACGCCTGCACCGGCCTGCAGCAGGCCCAGGTCAAGGGTACGCAGAGTGATCGTTTTCAGGGATTCAGGCACATTACCCTCGGCAATACGCAACGCCAGACCTTCAACCAGTGCGGTTTTCCCCACGCCCGGCTCACCGACCAGAATCGGGTTGTTTTTGCGGCGACGAGAGAGAATGTCCACCATCTGGCGGATTTCTGTGTCGCGGCCAAACACAGGGTCGATCTTCCCTTCCTTCGCTTTGGCGGTGACGTCGAGGGTGAATTTATCCAGTGTATTCTGCAGCGCAGGACTCAGTTCCCCCTCTTTCATTTCCGCACCAGCCGGACGCCCGACAAACTCCACCTCGCCACCGTGGCTCTGTGCCAGCTCGGCTTCGCGCTGCATTTCCGGACGTTCATCCGATTGCGCATCCAGCAAAGGTCGCAGGCGCTCCAGCTGGCTTTGAGCAAGCGTTAACAACGGCCAAAGACCGTCACAACGTGCCAGTTTTGGTTTTTCCACCAGGGCCATCAGCAGATGGACGCTGCGAATGTGCTCTTCGCCATTGAGTGAGGCCAGTAGCCAGGCTTGCTGCATCAGAGTCTGGATGTCATCAGAGAGCTGGGGCCGATGGCGCACGGATCGAGGTTGTCTGTCGAGCCAGCCAAGTAAATCCTGCCAGATGCCATCCATATCCCATTCATAGCGACGCGCCAGCACCGTCAGGTCACCTTCCCCCTGCTCCAGCAGCTTCAGCAGCCAGTGCTCCGGCAGAATTTCGGCATGGGCACGGGTCTGACAGAGCGAAGCTGCGCCTTCCATCGCTCGGGCACAGTAAGGGTTCAGACGACGTAACAGGATGGCTGGATTTTCCATGAGATTCTCTCTTTGTCGGTTCCTGGACACGCTACCGCCCCTCGCTGTTCACCAAAGCGCATAAGGTCAGGCAGGCAGGCAGATTGTTTTTTCTTTGCTGAGTGTCCGCATCTCAGGCACTCAGCAAAAAACTGCGGACAGGAAACCTGCCCGCATCAGGATTACGCCGTGGCGCGTTCGTTCCAGGAATCGGAATGAATGATGTTGCCGTCTTTGTAGGTCCAGGTGATTTTTTCGTAACGCAGTTCAACGCGTTCAAGGTGGTTGTGCTTCTCTTTAGAAGGATCCTTGATGTCATACATTTCAGGATTCACTTTCACTACCTTCACGTTTTCCAGTTTGGTGTTGAAGTACTCCACTTCCTGGCCCGCGTCGTTGATTTTGTACCACTTGAATTCAGCAGATTTCAGGGTCTGACCGGTGGTCACCGCCTTGTACAGATACGGGCTGGAGGAATCGATTTCCTTCGTGAACAGGAACGGCGTGTGGATACGGGTGCCGGTCAACTTGCCGGTGTTGTTGTCGGTTGGGATGTACAGGTTATGCTCCTGTGCAACCACTTCGATGCTGCCTTCACGATCCTGAACGTCAACAGACCCTTTGATGTCCGCGCCGCCGTCGTCCTTCAGCCAAAGATAAACAGGAATTGCCATGGAATTACTCTCCATTGTGTAGTGAAGCGCCATCATCCTGCGATGGCGCCGGGTGTTTGCCGGGTATCTGACAGGCGTTGGCCTGCGGTACCAGACTGATTTCGACACGGCGGTTGAGCGCTCGCCCTTCCAGGGTGTCGTTGGTTGCGACAGGACGGCTTTCGCCATAGCCCTGCACCGCAAAACAGCTTTCGGGCACGTCGCCCGTGTCCCGCATCCAGTTGCGCACCGCTTCGGCGCGTTTCAGAGACAGCGTCTGGTTCAGCTGCGGATTGCCGGTGTTATCGGTATGCCCGGATACGACAATCAGCCAGCCCGGTTTCGCTTTGATGCCAACCAGTGAATTCACCAGCATCCTGGTGGAACCCGCTTTCAGCACGAACTTGCCGGAATCGAACAGCGACATGCTGTCGAGGCGAATGGTTCTCGGTCCCTGGATGATTTTCTTAATGACCGGTGGAGGCGGTGGCGGAGGTGCCCAGTCGCTGAGAGCGGCCTCAACGAGCGGAACCAGGCGCAGCCCCTGATATAGTCCCAGGCGATAACGTAGTGGTTCCCCACGACGCAGCCAGTCGTCGAGCAACGCACCATCAGCCCGCAGACGCTGCTGCGCATGCAGTTTCGGTTCAACAGGCTTACCGCTCAGTTGGTGATACAGTGCAAGATGATCGCCAACGTTACGGATGAGGCGCTGGTTGTTCATCCAGGACGCCAGCATCGCCAACGCAAGGAAAATGCCCCCGAGTAGCCCGGCATAACCCCAGAATACCTTCCGACGGCTAATACCATGTCGGCGTGGTAACGCCGGCAGAAGCAGTTCAGGTAGCGGCAGTGGCTCTGTGGTCACGGCCGCATCCGGCGGCAGCGCCGTCACAGAGGTAATGTGCTGTTGCCAGAGATTGCCCGCGATACCGTTCACTCGCACCATGCACATGCCCTGCACACAGGGCTTCATCACGGGTAACTCACCCCGCCGTACCGACAACAAGTCATTCACCGCGCTCTTCTGCCAGGCAAGCAGACTGTCCAGCCACAGGATCTGACTCAGACGGGAAAAACGTCCGTCTGACCCAGTATCCCGGGCCCACTCCGTCAGTGACACATTGCCCTGACCAGGCTGATAGACCTGAATACCGCTCCGCTGGCTTACCGTGGTAAACCAGACAGGCTCGGCTTCCCCATACGCCGCCGGTGGTGACACCCAGGTTACGGTCCATAATGGAGGGAGCGTGCCGAATGCCGCGCGACACTGGACGACAGCACGCTGCCAGCCCCGAAGAGACTGGGTAAAATCATCGCTGGATATGTGCTGCTCAGGCACAACCGCCAGCATGACCGAGATTTGCGACACCAGAGCCGGGCGCACCAAACTCAGGTGCTGTGCAAAGAGCGGTAGTTGCTCTGCATCCTTTACCCACAGATACCAGCCCTGCCGGGTTTCCCGGTAACGGGTTCCGGACACAAAGAGTGGAGCGTTATCACCACAGACAAAGATAACCGCCCCCTGAAAATCTTCCGGCGGCAGGCTTTCATCCACGATCTCACGAACAGCGGTTGCCCTCGCCAGAGAACCCCGACGCTGGCACCAGAAAATAACTCCGGCCGCCAGAGCAACCAGAAGACCGAGTGCTACACGGCTGCCCGTGGACAGTGGCCAGAATCCCAGAACGAGCCACAGCGCCAGAATGGCACCCAGGGCAGTTAACAGACTTCGGTACATATCCCGCATCGCTTACCCCGGCCTGACGATCTGGCTTACCAGTTCGGTAAGCGAAGACGAAAGGAAGAACCAGAGCGCTGCCAGGGCGACAGCGGCCACAACCCAGCTCAGCCAGTACCAGCGACGGCCGCTGCGCAGACGCGATGCGCGGGCAACAATGGGGGCATCTTGTGCCAATGTGAAGGCGGGCACCCGCTCTGCGAGAGCGCGAACAATATCTTCCCTACGCTCATCATCCTGAGCGCGATACTGTCCCACGAACCCCAGTTGCAGAGCCCGGTACATACAGGTCAGGACGGCGGTATCAGGGGCTGTTTCTTTCAGCAGGTTACGGATCCTTTCCCACAGCTCTTCACCTGCGTTGAGGGTACCAAAGAAGTGTGCCTGCAGCGGGTCACGGCGCCAGGTCAGGTAGCCAGCATCGGTGGTTCCCCGGTTCATCACGCTCTCATCAAGCAGTGCACACAGGGTATACACCATATGGTCACGGCTGATGTCGCTGTAACCAGCCTCAGTGAGCGCCGCTTTCGCCTCTTGCACCAGACGGCAGGCCCTCCGGTATAGCCCTTCCCCGTCACGGACTTCCTGACCGCCCCGTATCTGGCTGGCCATCAGCCAGCCCGGGTAGAAAATACGTTCTATCTGGCTGAGTTCAGATTTATTCATGTACGCAGCACCGCAAAGAGTTCGAGATCAACATCCCCCAGCGAGCGCGGGGTATAGAAGGTGCAACAGCCCATCTCAAGCATGGCGCGAGCCGCCTCACTGCTCAGATCCAGCGAGAAATACTGATTCTCAAGGCGCAACGGGATAGCGGCCGGAACATGCGTCAAAGGCTTAATCAGCATCCCACTCAGCGCTACATTCACCACATCCGAAACATCATCAAAGCTGCCCGCTTTACACAACTGCGGGAATTTTGTCTGAAGCTCATGGTTCGGCATGGAAGAACGTACTGAGAGGTAGAAGTCCGCCCCTTCGCGCAGACGCGCGTCGTGCAGGGCACCTTTCCAGATCTGGTCCTGATGCTCGAGGTGGATTCTTACGACCCGCGACGGCAGGCTCGCTTCAAAGAGCTTGTCCAGCAATGCCAGCAAAGGCGGGAATACCCGTTCCGGTGCATCGTGCTGATAAGCAGGAATGTCCCCGGCGTCATGTTCCAGGGAGAATGTCAGCAGGCTGCCGGCAAGACGAGTCAGTTCGCGGTACAGGAGTTCCGGGTGACGATCGGGCGTCTGCAGAAGTTCCGTTAACACCGGCTCGGCGCTGTTCAGCGCATTCAGCAGCCAGAACAGGGAGACATCCGCGACAGCAAAGTCTGCCATCCGCTCATTGCTTTCACGGCGCATAGCCATCAGGCGACGGCGGCGGGCCTGCAGACGAACCAGCAGGTCACCCAGTTCGGTGGCCAGCGACGGGCTTGCAGAAAGGGAAAGCATCGGCGGAATGAAAGCCGGGTCCCGGCTCCACTGCCCCTGAGCATTACGCACCAGGCGGGTCACCGGACAGGTCAGGTATGCCGTATTTTCCTGGCTGGACAAACGCAGGGTCAGCGCATGACGCAAAATGGCCAACTCCCCGCTTTCATGACCAGCCAGTTCCTGCACCACCACACGTTCGGCTTTCCAGCGACGCGGGCGTTCACTGTCCTGTCCGTTATCGAGGTTGCCACCACTGGCGCTCAGCAGCGGCAATGCGGCAACCACCTCAACAGCCTCTGAGCCGTTTGCGGCAGACAAATCACAGACCGGCGGAATATTATCCGCCAGATCCGTATCAACAATCGTGCCATCCTGGAAACTTACGACCAGACGGATGGCATTCAGACGCGAGAGCGCAAGTGCAGCATCATCAAATTCTGCCGCAACCACGCCCCAGGGATGAGAAATACCCATCCGGGCGACCATGCTGGCAACGTGCTCACTCCAGCGGACCTGCTGCTGGAACTGTTGCGGGGCCAGAGCGGCCCCATCCTCCCAAAGTGGGCGGTAAATTTTCATCCCTGATCACCCCTCGCCTTACGATTTCGCTTTCGGCATCTGGGAAACCAGCGACAGGTTTACGTCCATCCCTTCCACCTGGAAGTGCGGGATCGCATACAACTTCACGCGGAAGAAGCCCGGGTTATCCTCAATATCTTCCACCACCACTTTTGCATCACGCAGCGGATGAGATGCCTGCAGTTCGTCGCCCGGATCGGTCATTTCGGTCACCAGACTGCGGACCCAGGTGTTCAGCTCCAGCTCCAGAAGTCGGCGATCCTTGGTGGTACCGATGTTCTCGCGCTGAATCAGCTTCAGGTAGTGGGCAATACGCGACAGCAAGAAGATGTACGGCAGGCGGGCGTTGATGCGGCTGTTGGCCGTTGCATCTGCGGTATCATACAGCGCCGGTTTCTGGGCGGAGTTGGCTGAGAAGAAGCAGGCGTAGTCGCGGTTTTTATAGTAGGACAAAGGAATAAAGCCCAGATTCGCGAACTCGAACTCACGCGTTTCAGGGATCATGACCTCAGACGGGATTTTTACCTGATTGCCGGTACCCAGGTCATAAAGATGGATAGGCAGATCCTGAACCGCACCGCCGGCCTGTGGGCCACGGATTTGTACGCACCAGCCATTATTGATAAAGCTACGCACCATGTTGGACGCGAAGGCAAACGACGCATTCGTCCACAGGTATTTGTCGTGATCCGGACCTTTGACTTCTTCAACATAGTTAAAGCTGCGAACCGGAACGGTATCCGGGCCGTACGGTAAACGTCCCAGTACGCGCGGCATCACCAGACCGATGTAGCGAGCGTCGTCCGTATCGCGGAACGATTTCCACTTGATGTACTCTGCGCGGTCAAAATAGTTACCAATATCTTTAATCGCCGCGACGTCTTCCATTGAATCCTTGAGGAAGAATTTTGGGCCTGCCGAACCGATAAACGGCATATGTGCAGCTGCGGATACTTTAGAGATGTTGCGCAGCAGAGCGACATCCTGAGCTGAAGCATCGAACTCATAAGCGGAAATCAGCGCAGCAATCGGCTCGCCGCCCGGGGTATCATATTCATCAATATAGGCGTGTTTATAGAGACCACTCTGGATGATTTCCGGGCTGTCTTCAAAGTCCTGGCGCAGGTCTTCTTTAGACATGCTCAGAAGCTCAATTTTCACGTTCTGGCGAAAATCCGTTTTATCAACCAGCGACTTTACGCCGCGCCACAGGCTCTCAACCGCCTGAAAATCTTCATGGTGCATAACGGCGTCGAGCTGGCGGCTTATCTGGTAATCGAGCTCAGCGATGTGGTGATCGATCAGGCTTTTATCCAGTTTTTCGACCTTCGAGCCTGCCTTGGTCAGGCATTCCAGAAAGACTTGCATACCTGCGGTGAGACGCTCGTCAGCGGTCGCATCCGACATCGCCTGCGCATCTTGCCAGATATCCAGCGCGCTCAGCTCGGAGACAGGGTTCAGATTGATTTTCTCAAACAGTGAGGCGTATACCCCACCCACACCAGGGCGTTCCAGCACCACGCTTTCCCCGCCAGCAGTATTATTTTGTACAGACATGAGCATTCCTTGATTAATCCGTTAAAACAGCATGATGGTTAAGGTTTTTTTGAAGCCAGTGCGGATAGTTCATTTCGCAACTCAGCACTAAGTGACTGGTCAAGAACGATTTTCTCCAGTTCTTTTCGGAAAGTCTGGTTATCCAGCAGGTTGGCTTTCAGATCGCGGAGCAAGTTGCGCATCGCCAGCATCGCCTTCAGCTGTGGAATTTGGGCTGCCACCTGCTCTGGCGTGAAATCTTTCATGCTCTGGAAAGTCAGCTGAATGTTGTCCTCACCACCATCGTCAGACAGCGTATTTTTAACGGCCAGGTTAACTTTTGGGGAATATTCGGAAAGAACGCTGTCAAAATTATTTTTGGTGATGTTAATCTTTTCGCGCTCAGATATTGTCGCAGATTCCTTCCCATTACTGAAATCACCTGCAACAAGCAATTTCAAGGGTAATTCCATTTTCTTGCTTGCTCCGCCAGTATGCAGGTCAAGCTTCAGGTTAATACGTGCCTTAGGCACCTCATTCTGAAAACTGTCAGCCATCTAATCATCCCTCTTTGTTTTGCTATGCCAACTTCACGGTATCGTTCTTGATGCGCAATAATAGAATAATGATCGGAACAAAATCAAATACACAGATCATTAATCCGATTCAAGAATTTTCTTAAGAATTTTCCACTAAGACATTATCGTAAATAGGCCAATCAAATCAGGAAAAGAAACTGCTCTTTTCGCACAAATCGAATATTTGTATCGCAGAAGGGGTTGTAGCCAGAGAGATGTTTATAAAAACATCTTGTTTTGATTTGCATCACAGCATTACGTCAAAAAGCGAGAAAGAACGACAATATCTTATTGCGGCACGATTAAAAGAAGACAGGAATGGATGAAAGCAGATGACTATTCCATTGATGGTATGAATAACGCTTAAGAATTTTCACGAAGAAAATTCTTATTTATTATGCGGAGGAATAAATAAAGGTGTAAATGTTTAATTTGGCGCAAATCAACTATGCCGTTTTTTTCTTTACGCCTTCCCTCTGAGCGCTAACGCTTTTACCTTTCGCTCAGGCAGGAAAGGCGCTTTCATGCGACTGCCTATAAAATCTGTAAAATCAAGCACCTTCCAAACTGCCGCTTTTTTAATCAATAACGAGTAATAGCACATATCGTATAACGGTGCTACATTACGCCGCCCGCCCAAATCAGCAGTGGCCAGGCAACGCCGTAAAGTTCGGTAAAGCCTGCAACCATCACCTTGAAGAACGGTCTTATCGGCACGTCGTATCGCAAACTCTGCGCTACCTTTACAGGCTTCACATAGGTTTTACTATTTTGTCTCAATCCAAATTTCAACGCGCGTTTTTACACCCGCGTTACTGGTTTACATGGTTTGGTCTTGGCGTACTCTGGCTGCTGGTTCAACTTCCGTACCCTGTTCTGCGCTTGCTGGGATCGAAACTGGGCAGCGCTTCCCGCGTTTTCCTGAAACGTCGCGAATCCATCGCGCGCAAAAATCTTGAGCTTTGTTTTCCGCAGTACAATGCTGATGAGCGCGAGAAACTCATCGCTGAAAACTTCAAATCCATCGGCATGGCGCTGCTTGAAACCGGCATGGCCTGGTTCTGGCCGGATGAGCGTGTCCGCAAGTGGTTTGATGTAGAAGGACTGGATAACCTTAAACGCGCGCAGATGCAAAAACGCGGCGTGATGGTCGTCGGCGTTCACTTTATGTCGCTGGAACTGGGTGGCCGCGTGATGGGCCTTTGCCAGCCAATGATGGCGACCTATCGACCCCACAACAGTGCGCTGATGGAGTGGGTCCAGACGCGTGGCCGCATGCGTTCCAATAAGGCGATGATCAGCCGTAATAACCTGCGCGGTATGGTCGGTGCTCTGAAGAAAGGTGAAGCCGTCTGGTTTGCACCCGATCAGGATTATGGACGTAAAGGCAGCAGCTTTGCGCCCTTCTTTGCGGTGAAAGACGTTGCGACGACTAACGGCACCTTTGTCATTTCGCGTCTGTCGGGCGCCTCCATGCTGACCGTAACGATGGTGAGAAAAGCAGATAAGTCAGGCTATCGTCTGCACATCTCCCCTGAAATGGCTAACTATCCGGAAAACGAGTGCGAAGCCGCAGCGTTTATCAATAAAGTCATCGAAACTGAAATCATGCGTGCGCCAGAGCAGTATCTGTGGATGCATCGCCGTTTCAAAACCCGCCCTCTTGGCGAAGCCTCTCTCTATATTTAAGTCTTTCAGGAAGGTTAGTTTCGCTAAGAAACTAACCTTTTCAATCACCTGTCATCCCGTTGAGAAGCCCTCTTACGTTGCGTCGCCCAAAGTGAATTTATTGCGATGCGAAATCAAACTGTCGCCGTTCCACGACACTCGTAAGTGACGGAAATTATTTAAAAAAATGCCTCTTGTCACCCCTCATTTTTAGGCGTACATTAGCGCCGTCTGGCAACAGGAAAGCACAGAATTCTGAACTGGAGTTAACGGCGTAACGGGAAAATTCTCATTTCCGTTTTGACCGGATTTCAGTTCTCTATAATCAGGTGGACTCTGTTTTTAAATGCGTACCACAAGATACGCGGAGCGATGAAACGTGAAATATTTCTTTATGGGCATTTCGGTGATTGTTTTAGTCTGGGCCGGAACCTTTGCCCTGATGATCTAGTGAAGAACATGCAGTCAAAAAAACAGGAGCCATCGGCTCCTGTTTTTTTATGTCATGACGACGCGGGATGTTCAGCGACGCTCTTTGAAGTGAGAAGACCGTCGGCCCGGAACATACTCTTGATGCCCCTCACCGCCTGACGGATACGATCGCTGTTTTCAATCAGGGCAAATCGCACATGGGTGTCGCCGTAATCACCAAAGCCAATGCCCGGTGACACACACACCTTCGCATCCTGCAGCAGCTTTTTGGCAAACTCCAGCGATCCCATCGCCGCGTACGGCTCCGGAATTTTCGCCCAGACGTACATGGACGCCTTCGGCATTTCCACCATCCAGCCCGCTTCATGCAAGCCCTTTACCAGCACGTCACGGCGGCGCTTATACTGGGCGGCAATCTCGTGAACGCACTGCTGGTCGCCTTCCAGGGCAGCGATAGCCGCGACCTGTAGCGGCGTGAAGGTACCGTAGTCGTGGTAACTCTTAATGCGCGCCAGGGCACTCACCAGCGTTTTGTTACCCACCATAAAGCCAATACGCCAGCCCGCCATGTTGTAGCTTTTTGACAGCGTAAAGAACTCTACCGCCACGTCACGCGCCCCCGGGACCTGCATAATGGAAGGGGCTTTCCAGCCGTCATAGACGATGTCAGCGTAGGCTAAATCGTGAACCACCAGCACGTCATAACGTTTAGCCAGGGCGACGACTTTCTCGAAGAAATCGAGCTCCACGCACTGGGCCGTTGGGTTCGACGGGAAACCGAGGATCATCATCTTCGGTTTCGGATAACTTTCGCGAATCGCACGCTCCAGTTCGTTAAAGAAATCGACACCTTCCACCAGCGGAACGGAACGAACCTGCGCCCCGGCAATCACCGCGCCGTAGATGTGGATCGGATAGCTTGGATTAGGCACCAGCACCGTATCGCCATGATCCAGCGTGGCCAGCATCAGGTGTGCCAGCCCCTCTTTCGAGCCGATGGTGACAATCGCTTCACTTTCCGGATCGATATCAACCTGATAGCGATCCTGATACCAGCGCGAGATCGCGCGACGTAATCTGGGAATACCGCGAGAGGTTGAGTAGCCGTGCGTATCCGGACGCTGGGCAACCGTGCAGAGCTTTTCAACGATATGCGGCGGCGTTGGGCCGTCAGGGTTACCCATGCTGAAATCAATAATATCTTCGCCGCGCCGACGCGCAGCCATTTTCAGTTCAGCAGTGATATTGAAAACATAAGGGGGGAGACGATCGATACGCGTAAAACGGCGTTCAGGACTGAATTCAGCCATAGATTCCTCAGATTAACGTTAGCGCCCGGACCGTCCGAGCGACGCTGCCACCGATGTGGCATGCTTAGAAAATAACCTGAAAAAAATCATGCTGTCGAGAGGGAAATGAAAAAAAAGCGATCGCCTGAAAACCGGAACCCGGCAGTGCCAAAAAGCGGAAGCCCCTGTTTCAGGGTTGGCTTTCTGATAGCCGTTATTTAACAGGATGATATCAAAACAGTTACCTGACGATGCGCTGGCTATAAAAAATAAGGCCGTGTCCGTTACCGCCGGACAATCCCCTTTAAGAATTATGGTTTTTCCTCATTTGATAAACCTGACGGATAGCTGGTCAATACGCGCCAGGTTTTTTATCATGGTTCTTTCCCGTTTTCCCAGGTCTACTCGTGCACGAAATATTCACTATGCTGCTGGCGGTTTTTGACCGTGCGGCATTAATGCTGATTTGCCTGTTCTTCCTCATCCGCATTCGCCTGTTTCGCGAGCTGTTGCACAAATCCGCCCACTCGCCAAAAGAGCTGCTGGCCGTTACCGCCATCTTTTCGCTGTTCGCCCTGTTCAGCACCTGGTCAGGCGTGCCGGTAGAGGGGTCGCTGGTTAACGTGCGCATTATCGCCGTGATGTCCGGCGGAATTTTGTTTGGCCCGTGGGTGGGCGTTATCACCGGCGTGATTGCCGGAACCCATCGCTACCTGATTGATATCGGCGGCGTAACGGCGGTGCCCTGCTTTATTACCAGCATTATCGCCGGGGTGCTCTCCGGCTGGATCAGCCGCAAAATCCCGAAAAAACAGCGCTGGCGCGCCGGGATCGTCGCAGGCATGGTGTGCGAAACGCTGACTATGATCCTGGTCGTCGTCTGGGCCCCCACCACCGCGCTGGGGCTGGATATCGTCTCGAAAATCGGGATTCCGATGATCCTGGGCAGCGTGTGCATCGGTTTTATCGTGCTGCTGGTGCAAAGCGTTGAAGGGGAAAAAGAAGCCAGCGCCGCCCGTCAGGCCAAGCTGGCGCTGGATATCGCCAACAAAACGCTGCCGCTTTTCCGCCACGTTAATGCGGAATCGTTGCGTCAGGTCTGCGAGATTATCCGCCACGACATCCACGCAGACGCCGTCGCCATCACCAATATTGACCACGTGCTGGCCTATGTTGGCGTCGGGGAACACAACTATCGCGATAATGATGACACCATCAGCCCGACCACCAGACAGGCGATCAATTACGGTAAAATCATTATTAAAAACAATGACGAAGCCCACAGAACGCCGGAAATCCACTCCATGCTGGTTATTCCGCTGTGGGAGAAAGGCGTCGTGACGGGCACGCTGAAAATTTATTACTGTCACGCGCATCAGATCACCTCCTCCCTGCAGGAGATGGCGATTGGCCTGTCGCAGATTATCTCCACTCAGCTGGAAGTCTCCCGTGCAGAACAGCTGCGTGAGATGGCAAATAAGGCAGAGCTGCGCGCGCTGCAGAGCAAAATCAATCCCCATTTCCTGTTTAACGCGCTGAACGCGATCTCCTCGTCCATTCGTCTTAATCCGGACACCGCGCGCCAGCTGATTTTTAACCTGTCCCGCTATCTGCGCTACAACATCGAGCTGAAAGATGACGAGCAGATCGACATCAAAAAAGAGCTGTATCAGATCAAGGATTACATCGCCATTGAACAGGCGCGCTTTGGTGACAAGCTCACGGTCATTTACGATATTGATGAAGAGGTCAACTGCGTGATTCCGAGCCTGCTTATCCAGCCGCTGGTCGAAAACGCGATTGTTCACGGCATTCAGCCCTGTAAAGGCAAAGGGGTGGTCACCATCAGCATCACCGAAAGCGGTAACCGGGTACGCATTGCCGTGCGCGATACCGGCCACGGGATTGACCCAAAAGTCATTGAGCGCGTGGAGTCTAACGAGATGCCCGGGAATAAAATCGGCCTGCTGAACGTGCACCACCGGGTCAAGCTGCTTTACGGCGACGGACTGCATATTCAGCGTCTTGAGCCGGGCACCGAAATTGCTTTTTACGTCCCGAATGAGCGTTCTCCCGTTCATTCGACAACATCACTGTTGCCCCAGGTGGAGTAACCCATGAAAGTTATCATCGTAGAAGATGAATTCCTGGCTCAACAGGAGCTCACCTGGCTTATCAACACCCACAGCCAGATGGAGATTGTGGGTACGTTTGATGATGGTCTGGACGTGCTGAAGTTTTTGCAGCATAACCGGGTCGACGCCATCTTCCTGGATATCAACATTCCTTCGCTGGATGGCGTATTGCTGGCGCAAAACATCAATCAGTTTGCCCATAAGCCGTTTATCGTTTTCGTTACCGCCTGGAAAGAGCACGCCGTTGAGGCCTTCGAGCTGGAGGCGTTTGACTATATCCTTAAGCCTTACCAGGAGTCGCGGATTGTCAGCATGCTGCAAAAGCTGGAGGCCGCATGGCAGCAGCAGACCGCCCCCGCTAGCGCCACCCCAACGGTACGGGAAAACGACACCATTAATCTGGTCAAAGATGAGCGCATCATCGTGACGCCGGTCAATGATATCTACTATGCCGAAGCCCATGAAAAGATGACGTTTGTCTATACGCGGCGGGAATCTTACGTGATGGCGATGAACATCACCGAGTTTTGCAGCAAGCTGCCTGCGTCGCACTTTTTCCGCTGCCACCGCTCGTTCTGCGTGAATTTAAACAAGATCCGCGAAATCGAACCCTGGTTTAACAACACCTACATTTTGCGCCTGAAGGATCTGGATTTTCAGGTGCCGGTGAGCCGCAGCAAGGTGAAAGAGTTCCGCCAGCTGATGCACCTGTAAAGAAAAAGCCCTCTCCAGCGGGAGAGGGCTCTACGTCACAGGATTTGACCGAGAACCTGACGCAGATGGGCACCCGAACCCAGCAGGCCAGGGTTATCATGCACGATCAGATAAACCGGAATGTCCTGCACGTAGCTTCTGAAACGCCCTTTATCCTCAAACCCGCCGCGGAAGCCGGAGGCTTTGAAGAAGTCGAGGAAGCGCGGCACAATTCCGCCTGCGATATAAACGCCCCCGAAGGTGCCCAGCGTCAGCGCCAGGTTGCCGCCGAAGCGTCCCATAATCACGCAGAATAGCGACAGGGCACGACGGCAGTCAATGCAGCTGTCCGCCAGCGCTCGTTCGGTGACGTCTTTCGGCTGCAGGTTTTCCGGCAGACGACCGTCAGATTTCACAATCGCACGGTACAGGTTCACCAGCCCCGGCCCCGAAAGGACGCGCTCGGCGGAGACGTGGCCGATCTCAGCGCGTAATTCTTCAAGGATAATGCCCTCTTCTTCGCTGTTTGGCGCAAAGTCTACGTGGCCGCCTTCACCCGGCAGGCTCACCCAGCGCTGAGCAACGTGCACCAGATGTGAAACGCCCAGGCCGGTACCGGCCCCGTAAACCGCAATCGGCTTACCTTCGACAGGTTCAGCGCCGCCAAACTGGATCAGATGCTCCGGCTTCAGCATCGGGATCGCCATGGACACCGCGGTGAAGTCATTGATGATCTCAAGATGCGCAAAGCCGAGGTTTTTTTTCATCTCGGCGATGGAGAATGCCCAGGTATGGTTGGTCATGGCGACCCAGTCGCCGGTTATCGGGCAGGCAATGGCGATGCAGCCATCTTCGACGCTAACCTGATGCTCGTCCAGATAGACGCGGACAACGGCCTCAAGGCTTGGATAATCCAGCCCTGAGTAGGTTTTCGCCCGGGAAATTTCACCGCTACTTACATCGCATAATGCGAGGCGCGCGTTCGTGCCGCCCACATCACCTACCAAAGCATACTTTGTCATTCTTCTACTGCTCCGCTAAAGTCAGAATAAATCTTTGGGACACTGTAAATTCAAGGCGTGATAACAACAACGGCCGTAAGGTGAATGCCCATGGATTATCGATCTTCGTCACAGAATAACTTTACCGTTTCAGCACCTTTTGCACTATTGCCATAAAGCTTAATGTGCAAAGTAACGTAATACCGTTTTGTACAAGGAAATCATCATGCTCCACCCGCGAGCCAGAACCATGCTGTTGCTGGCCATTCCGGCGCTAATCATTGGCGTGGTTTCAAGCCTGGTGCTCATTGTCGTGATGAAAGTCGCGTCGGTGCTGCAAACACTATTATGGAACGCACTTCCTGCAGGACTGGGCGTCACCGCTGACTCCCCTGCCTGGATCGTTGTGATGCTGACGTTGACCGGTATTGCGGTGGGCCTGGTGATCCGTTTCAGTCCTGGCCATGCTGGACCAGACCCGGCACAGGAACCGCTGATTGGTGCCCCGGTTTCTCCTTCGGCACTGCCGGGGCTGATTATCGCGTTGATTCTCGGTCTGGCCGGTGGCGTCAGCCTGGGACCAGAGCATCCGATTATGGCGGTCAACATTGGCCTGGCGGTTTTCCTCGGTTCACGCATTTTGCCCCGCGTCGGTGCGCTGGACTGGACCATTCTCGCCTCCGCAGGCACCATCGGAGCGCTTTTCGGTACACCCGTCGCTGCCGCACTGATCTTTTCGCAGACGCTCAGCAGCAATAACGACGTCCCCCTCTGGGATAAACTCTTTGCGCCGCTGATGGCCGCCGCCGCCGGGGCGTTGACCACCAGCCTGTTTTTCCATCCTCATTTTTCCCTCTCACTCCCCCACTACGGCCAGATGCAAATCGCCGATATTTTCAGCGGCGCCATCGTCGTTGCTATCGCCATCGCGCTGGGGATGGTGGCGGTATGGTGCCTTCCACGTCTGCACCGGCTAATGCATAGACTCAAACACCCGGTGTTAATTCTGGGGGCTGGCGGTTTGATCCTCGGTATTTTAGGGGCAATCGGTGGGCCGGTGACGCTGTTTAAAGGTCTGGACGAGATGCAGCAGCTGGCCTTCAGCCAGGTATTTAGCGTCTCCGACTATCTGCTGTTTGCCGTAATCAAGCTGGCAGCGCTGGTGGTGGCGGCCGCCTGCGGTTTCCGCGGTGGACGCATCTTCCCGGCGGTCTTTGTTGGCGTCGCGCTGGGGCTGATGCTGCACGAACATGTCGATGCGGTGCCGGCGGCGATTACCGTCTCATGCTCTATTCTGGGACTGGTTCTGGTGGTCACGCGCGACGCGTGGCTCAGCCTGTTCATGGCGGCGGTAGTCGTACCGGATTCGACGCTTTTCCCTCTGCTTTGTATCGTGATGTTGCCCGCCTGGCTCCTGCTGGCGGGCAAACCGATGATGATGGCCTGGCGAAACGACAAGTAGTCAGGCGTTATTGCGCGCTTCCAGCGCTTTGGTAAGCGCCCCCAGCAGCGGTGGGATATCTGCTTTCGGCAGCATCACCTCAATCAGCGAGAGCCGCTCGTGGTGCGCTACTTTTTCAAGGACGTCCGCCAGCTGCTCCGCTTCACTGACCCGCCAGCACTGGGCCTGAGGATCAAGGCTCAGTGCCTGCGGGATTTGCGTCCAGTTCCATAGCGCAATGTCGTTATACCGCTGCTCAGGCCCGTGGATCGCCCTTTCTACCGTGTACCCTTCGTTGTTCAGAACCAGAATGATGGGGTGCTGTTTATCCCGCAGCATCGAGCCTAGCTCCTGAATAGTGAGCTGCGCCGCGCCATCCCCCGTCAGCACAATCACGCGCCGGTTCGGGCAGGCCGTTTGCGCGCCAAATGCCGCCGCCAGCGTATAGCCGATCGATCCCCACAGCGGCTGGACGATAAAATTCACGTCAGCCGGCAGACGAAGGTCGATCGCGCCGAAGGCCGAGGTGCCCTGATCCGCAAGAATGATGTCCCCCGGGCGGATAAACGTCTGCAACGTTTGCCAGAAATTCGCCTGCGTCAGCGAGCCATCCGGCTGCGGGTAGGCCATCGAGCTTTGAGAGGCCGGTACCGGCGTATCGTGTACGTGCTGTTTACACAGCTCCACCAGCGTTTCGATTGCCTGGAGCATGGGGATGCCGGTAAACCAGATATCACCGACGCGTGAGGCGTGAGGCTGAATTTCTATCGTTTGAGCCGGGGTAAGCTGATGCGTGAAGCCGGCGGTCAGGGTATCGGTAAATCGCGTGCCGATGCACAGCACGGTATCCGCCCCTTCAATCGCCTCTTTTACCGCGCCAGCGCTCGCCGAACCGCTGTACGTGCCGTAAAAACCGGCGTGACGCTCGTCGAATATCCCTTTGCCCATCAGCATGGTGGCGTGTGCCATCGGCACGTCTTTTACCCATTTCTGTAGCGCATGCTTCAGGCCATGGCGCAGGACAAGGAAATCGGCCAGCAGCGCAGTACGCTTGCTCCTGGCAAGCCTGTTCTCTGCGGCATCCCGGAACGCTTTCAGGCAGGCGCTATCGGCATGCGCGTGCCGGAGCGTGAGAGCGTTTACAGGCGGTGTGGCGGCCTTTTTAGCCACGTCGGCGGGCAGCATCAGATAGCCGGGACGACGTTCCCGAAGCATGGTCGTTAATACCCGGTCGATTTCATAACAGGCGTTTTGTTCGGTCAGGATCGCCTGTGCAGCGGTGATCGGTTCGCTCATATGGTAAAAATGACGAAACTCACCGTCGCCCAGCGTATGGTGCAGCAGTTCCCCTCTTTGCTGTGACGCCGTACCCGGCGCGCCCACAATATGCAGTACCGGAACGTGCTCGGCGTAGCTGCCCGCAATGCCGTTCATGGCGCTTAACTCTCCTACGCCAAATGTCGTCAGCAGCGCGGCGAAGCCCTTACATCTGGCATATCCGTCAGCGGCGTAAGAGGCGTTTAATTCGTTGGCACAGCCCACCCAACAGATATCCGGGCTGTCTATCACATGGTCGAGAAACTGCAGGTTATAGTCGCCCGGCACGCCAAACAGATGATCGGCTCCACAATCTGTAAGACGGTCCAGCAGGTAATCGGCGACGCAGTATGGGGTACGCATAAACAGGTATCCTTCTAATGTTTTGACCTCACCTTGAGTATTAAATAAGCGTGATGGCTGTCCAGAATTGGCGATAAGAAGACCATGGAAAGAATGCTTTACAAAAAAGGCTGCGCTATGCTGCTTTTTTTCACGTAAATGTAAACGCATACACTGATTTTTTACTTCAGCGCCAGAGGTTACGAAAATGGGTTATCAGCCGGATAAAAATCGTTACGGGACAATGGAGTATCGCCGCTGCGGGCAAAGCGGGCTCAGGTTGCCCGCCATCTCGCTTGGGCTGTGGCATAACTTTGGTGACACCACCCTTATCGAAAACAGCCGTCAACTTTTACAGCGTGCGTTCGATCTGGGCATTACGCATTTCGACCTTGCCAACAACTATGGCCCGCCTCCCGGATCGGCCGAACGTAATTTCGGCCGTATTTTGCAGGAGGATTTCCTGCCCTGGCGCGATGAGCTGATCGTCTCTACCAAAGCGGGTTATACCATGTGGGAGGGGCCTTACGGCGACTGGGGATCACGCAAATATCTGCTGGCAAGCCTCGATCAAAGCCTGAAGCGCATGGGGCTGGAGTATGTGGATATCTTCTATCATCACCGGCCAGATCCGGAAACGCCGCTGCAGGAAACCATGAAAGCGCTTGACCATGTGGTGCGCCAGGGAAAAGCCCTGTATGTCGGGTTATCCAACTACCCGGCTGTTCTGGCTCGCCAGGCGATTGATATCCTTAATGACCTCGGTACGCCCTGCCTGATCCACCAGCCGAAATACTCCCTCTTTGAACGTGCGCCGGAAGCGGGACTGCTGAACGTGCTGCAGGAAAAAGGGGTTGGCTGTATTCCCTTCTCGCCCCTGGCCGGCGGGCAACTGACCAACCGCTATCTGAACGGCATTCCGGCAGACTCACGCGCGGCAAGCGGCAGTAAGTTCCTTAACCCTGACCAGATAACCGAAGAGAAGCTGGAGAAGGTTAGAAAGCTGAACGCCATGGCGGAAGAGCGTGGCCAGAAGCTGTCCCAGATGGCGCTGGCCTGGGTATTACGCCATGAGAATGTGACGTCAGTACTGATTGGGGCAAGTAAAGCGTCGCAGATTGATGACGCCGTGGGCATGCTGGCAAACCGCCATTTCTCTGCGGAAGAACTGTCCCGTATAGAAGGCATTCTGAACAGCTCAAAATAGAACCACTTTTAGCAAAAAGTGCTCTCCCTCAGGAATTCGGAGTTGAGGCGATGAAACGAGGCTTTACCAACTCGTAAAATTGCGTTAACAGGCCCCACAAAGGCCCCGATCGTGAAGGAGAAAGAGTATGTTCAGGTCACTGATTCTTGCAGCGGTATTACTGGCTTCAGCCCCGCTGATCGCCACTGCGGGCGAAATCACCCTGTTGCCATCAGTAAAATTACAAATTGGCGATCGTGATGACTACGGCAGATACTGGGACGGTGGCTACTGGCGCGACCGTGACTACTGGAACCGTCACTATGAGTGGCGCGGAGACCGCTGGTGGAAACATGATAACGGCAGACACCGCGGCTGGTATAAAGACAGCGCCTACGAGCGCGGCTACCGTGAAGGGTGGAACGATCGTGATGACCGTCGCGGCGGCTGGGGTCGCGGCAAAGGTCACGGACATGGCCACCACGGTCATGACGATTAACAGCAAAAAGGAGCCTCACGGCTCCTTTTTCTTTTAGAGTCCCAACGCTGTACCAATCAGCAGCCACAGGTTCAGCGCCACCACCACCACCACGATGGCCCACCCGGTCCGTTTCACCAGGGTTGAGTTGACCAGTTCGCCCATCAGTTTTTTGTCGCTGGTAAAGATCAGCAGCGGCACCAGCGCCAGTGCGATACCAAAGCTCAGCAGCACCTGGCTCATGACCAGAATTCGCGTGGGGTCGAGCCCCATCAGAATCACCACAAATGACGGCAGCATGGTGACGGATCGACGCACCCACAGCGGAATATGGAACCGGACAAACCCCTGCATCACCACCTGGCCTGCCAGCGTGCCCACCACCGTAGAAGAAAGACCGGCAGCCACCAGGCTAAGACCAAATATCGTGGCGGCAGCATGGCTCAGTAGCGGCTCCAGCGTGAGATACGCCTGGTCGAGATCGGCAATACCGGTGTGACCGTTAAAGTGAAAAGCGGCAGCTGCGGTAGCCATCATCGCCAGATTGACAAACCCGGCGATGGTCATGGCGATCGCCACGTCCCATTTGGTGGCGGAGTAACGCTCTTTGCGCGTCCCACCGTGGAGATGCTGCGTCAGCGAGGAGTGCAGGTAAATCACATGCGGCATGATGGTCGCCCCTAATACCCCGGCGGCCAGGAACACCGCTTCCGAGGTTGGCAGGCTTGGGATCGCCATCCCTTTAGCGAGCTGCGCCAGATTCGGCTGTGAGAAAATCAGCTCGACGATATAGGCCGCCGCCACAAACAGCAGCAGACCGCCAATGACCTTCTCCAGCGGCTTTTGACCCCGACGCTGTAGCATCAGGATCAGGAACGTGGCAATCCCGGTGAGTACCGCCCCCTGCAACAGCGACACGCCGAGAATCAGCTTAAAGCCGATCGCTGCGCCGATAAACTCAGCGAGGTCAGTGGCCATAGCGATGATTTCCGCCTGGATCCAGTAGAGCCAGACGGCCGGACGCGGATAATGGTCGCGAATTTGCTCCGCCAGGTTTTTGCCCGTGGCAATCCCCAGCTTTGCAGAGAGTATCTGAATCAGCATCGCCATCAGGTTAGCCCAGACGACCACCCACAGCAGCTTATAGCCGAAGCTGGCCCCGGCCTGAATATTGGTCGCAAAGTTACCTGGATCGATATAGCCAATGGCAGCGATGAACGCAGGTCCCATTAATGCGAACCGCAACTTGCGCGCGGCTCTGCCACTGCTACCCTCTACGCGACTGTTTGTCATTTCTGCCTCTGAAATATAGCCTTTGCTATGTTTAATGCTATCAAAATGAGAATGATTATCAAGTTCATTTGTGAAGTTTACAGTGATTTCTCTGATAGCTTTGAACGATAGACGGGCGGGTAAGTGGGGCGATCTAACAGAAACTGAAATCGCGCGCGCTTTTGTGAAGACTAGCACACAAACTTAACTTTTCACTCATTTACCTAACATAACAAAAATGTATTGTGGATCACTATTTTTGAGACTCGTCACAGGATGTAACTATAGTGTGTCCTCGATCTCGTTTTCTTTTCCCTTGTTACATAGAATGTGCACGAAAATTAAACCTGCCTCATATTTGGAGCAAATATGGACCGCGTCCTTCATTTTGTCCTGGCACTTGTTGTCGTTACTGCACTCGCATTGCTGGTCAGCACAGACCGCAAAAAAATTCGTATCCGTTATGTTGTCCAGCTGCTGGTCATTGAAGTTTTACTTGCGTGGTTCTTCCTGAACTCCAACGTAGGCCTCGGCTTCGTAAAAGGCTTCTCCGAAATGTTCGAAAAACTGCTCGGATTCGCCAATGAAGGGACCAACTTTGTCTTCGGAAAAATGAACGACGAAGGCCTGGCGTTCTTCTTCCTGAAGGTTCTCTGCCCAATCGTCTTCATCTCCGCACTGATCGGTATTCTGCAGCACATCCGCGTTCTGCCGTTCATTATTCGTGGAATTGGCTTCCTGTTATCCAAAGTGAACGGCATGGGCAAGCTGGAATCCTTTAACGCCGTCAGTTCCCTGATCCTCGGTCAGTCTGAGAACTTCATCGCGTATAAAGATATTCTCGGCAAAATGTCCCGCAACCGCATGTACACCATGGCGGCAACCGCAATGTCTACCGTTTCCATGTCTATCGTGGGCGCGTATATGACCATGCTGGAGCCAAAGTATGTTGTTGCGGCGCTGGTTCTGAACATGTTCAGCACCTTTATCGTTCTGTCGCTGATCAACCCGTACCGCGTTGACGCCAGCGAAGAGAACATCCAGATGTCAAACCTGCACGAAGGCCAGAGCTTCTTCGAAATGCTGGGTGAATACATTCTGGCTGGTTTCAAAGTTGCGATTATCGTTGCCGCCATGCTGATCGGCTTCATTGCGCTGATTTCTGGCCTGAACGCCCTGTTCGCCGCGGTGCTGGGTATCTCCTTCCAGGGGATTCTGGGCTACATCTTCTACCCTGTTGCATGGGTGATGGGTGTTCCTGCGCACGAAGCGCTGCAGGTGGGCAGTATCATGGCAACCAAGCTGGTATCTAACGAATTCGTTGCGATGATGGATCTGCAGAAAATTGCCAGCACGCTTTCTCCGCGCGCGGAGGGCATTCTCTCCGTGTTCCTGGTCTCCTTCGCGAACTTCTCGTCCATCGGGATTATCGCGGGCGCGATTAAAGGTCTGAACGAAGAACAGGGTAACGTGGTTTCTCGCTTTGGCCTGAAGCTGGTTTACGGCTCTACGCTGGTGAGCGTCCTGTCGGCTTCCATCGCGGCGCTGGTACTCTAACGTTTTACCGTTAAACAAAAAACCGGGAGCTGGCTCCCGGTTTTTTTATGCCCGCAATTCATCCAACGGTTTAGGTTTGCCTATCAGGTAGCCCTGCAGGTAATCCACGCCGAAGCGAAGCAGCATCTCCCGCTGCTCGGGTGTTTCTACATATTCCGCTACAACGCACAGCGATTTCGTCTTCGCCAGATTACACATCGACTGCACGATCATCGCATCCATATCGTCGGTACAAATGTCTTTAACAAAACAGCCGTCAATTTTAATGATATCTGCCTGCAGACGTCTGAGACGCTCGTAGTTGGCGTAGCCAGTACCAAAATCATCAATGGCAATCCGGAAACCGTAATCCCGCAGCTGCTGAATATTGTGGATGCTGCAGCCAGAGTTTGAGAAGGCCTGCTCTTCGGTGATCTCAATCACGACGGCCTGCGGCGCAACGCCGTAGCGTTCAAAGAGCGCGCAAATCTCGTTCGCCACCTCTTTTTGCATCAGCGTGAGCGGCATCAGATTGACGGAAAAACGGGCGCCGGCCTGCGTTGCAGGGTGATCGCGCAGCCACACCAGTAATTTTTCCATGACGCACATATCAAACCGATGGCTGAGGTTGAACTGGGCAATCAGCGGAATAAAGCGGTCAGGGGTAAAGATCTCGCCCTCGCTCTCCATACGCGCCAGGATTTCGTAATACCCGCTCCCGTCCGCCTTCTGGATCGGTTGCGCGTATAAATGGAACTGCCCCGCCTCAAGGGCATGCTTAATTCGCGCCAGCATCAGGACACGCTCTGTCGTTTGGCCTGATGCCGCCTCAAGGCTATTCGTGAGCGCGAGAACGTTTTGCTCTCCGCAGGCCTGCTCTGCCAGCCAGCTCAGCTGTCCCAGCGTGTGATGCAGCTTTTCGCCGTTTTCGACCATTCCCCAGGACGCGCCAAATTCAATATCGAGCCCGGTGTTGTTCCAGAAAATCTTACGGCTGTTCAGCCGATCGACCATGTGCTGGAGACGCTCGGCGGTTCCCGGCCCCAGTAATACCAGCACCAGTTCGCTTCCCGGAAGCTGGAAGAGCGTCTCATCTTTCTGCAAAAGCGGCTGTAGCGACGTGGCGATCGTACGTTTGCAGTGGACCCGCATGATAATCCCGTAGTGGCGGCTCAAAAACTCCAGGTTATCCATACGCAGAATGCACACTTTGGCATCCGGATGAATCTCGAGGTAATCCTCCAGCGCACGAATATTGGGCAAACCGGTCAGCGGATCGGTCAGCGCCCTGCCCTGCCAGCCCCGTTTCAGCCACTCGCTGCGCTGGTAAATTCGTGACATGTAAAGCAGACAGATAGCAAAAGAGATAAGCACGGACAGGATAAAAGAGAGCGAATGGCCCGATTCCACCCCGTTAAGGAAGTTGTAGTTGTAGGTCAACAGCAGGAGCGCGGATGCAGCCCACAGCAGAGAGATAAGCGCATAGCTCAGGCGGCTTATCGCTAAGGTAAAAAGAATAAAAATCAGCGGCATCAAGTAGCCCGCAATGACCGGTGATTCAAAAGGACCACATAAAATGACGAGAATGAAGCCTAAAAGCATCAGCCAGACAAAAATAAATAATAGATTCTTGTGATTAAACACGGGCTTCACGCTTCGCCGCCAGAAGGTCATGGCATAACGAGGATTAATTATCATTCTTAATGGGTAATAGAACATCATGGTAAAAATCAATGCCGCACATATCAGGCTTTGTATATCCACAACGTTATAAATTACCGTTCCTTCGCCGAAAAAGGTGGAAATAGTCACCGGAAAATCAAACAAATAGCCTGCCATATACATCGACAGTTTAATACCTAATGGCACAATAAAACCGAGCCAGAATATACGTAGCCCGATGTGCTTGTTAGGGATGCTGTGACGCCAGCGCTTGCCCAGCATGAGGCGCAGCAGGCCGCACGCCGCAAACAGCGCAAAGGTCTGACAGAACAGTAAAACTGAATATTGTAGCGGTGCTAAATTAACATAAAATAAATTAGTGACAGTAAAACCTAACACAATGGGAAGAATTGCCCTGCGCCCAAATAGCAGAATTACTGCCAGCATAACGCTTAGCGGTAGCCATGCTAAATAAACGTCGTGACCATTAACCATTGCGCGGGGGGAGAGATAACGGGAGACAGGTACCGCAATCAGACAAAGTGTCAGGGCAATTATAAATATCTTTACATTATTGTACGTTTTTCTATTCATTAAGCTGATGAGTATATTATCCGTTCGAATCATTGACCGGGTGGATAATAGGTTTATTAATTGCACGAATCAAGTTCAAGTCTATTTATAGACTGCTTTATTGATGTCGATTGAGGTGAGGTACGAGAATACCTTCTTTTTGATAACAAAATACGGGAGAGGGTGTTACAAACACATAAAAAAAACCCTCGTCTTTTGACGAGGGTTTACAATTTTGGTGGAGCTAAGCGGGATCGAACCGCTGACCTCTTGCATGCCATGCAAGCGCTCTCCCAGCTGAGCTATAGCCCCACATGTTACTTTACTAACCGCACTCTGTTGGGTTCAGAGTTTGGTGGAGCTAAGCGGGATCGAACCGCTGACCTCTTGCATGCCATGCAAGCGCTCTCCCAGCTGAGCTATAGCCCCATCGTAAAGCTGTCATGTTGACGGGCGGCATAATATGAATTCCGCTGCGGAGTGTCAACGGCAAAATCAATGACCGTCGTTCGATCGCCGAAAAATCATGCAAATGAATCACTTTGCGAGCGTGCTCGTAATCAGGAGTTAAGCCTGTCACGTTTTCACGTAAAACGGTGCTATAAAATGAGCCGTTAATTAACCCTACAGATATTCAGGAAATTGCATGATCAAGGAACGAATGACGCCAGAAGAGTTAGCCCTGCTCACTGGCTATAGCCGCCAGACCATCAATAAATGGGTACGCAAAGAGGGTTGGATTACATCACCAAAGCCAGGCGTCCAGGGCGGGAAAGCGCGCCTGGTGCATGTGAACGAAAAAGTCCGTGACTTTATCCGCAGCGCACGTCGGGCAAGTGAAACGTCCGAACTGCCGGAAGGCACCAGCCATGACGGTTCGCTTCACACCCTACTCCTGACGCTGGCCAATGAAATGACGCCGGAAGAGCAGAAGCAGATGACATCGCTGTTAATGCGGGAAGGGATTACCGGATTGTTGCAACGTTTAGGGATTCGCGATCAGAACTGATATGAAAAAATTACGTAGCAAAATGACCACGGAAGAGCTGGCGGAGTGTTTAGGCGTTGCCAGACAAACGGTTAATCGCTGGATACGCCAGCAGGGGTGGAAAACGGAAGGACTCAACGGCGTAAAGGGGGGTCGGGCTCGGCTCATTCATGTTGATGCGCGCGTGAAGGAACATATTATAAGCCTTCCGGCGATCCGTAACCGTCAGGCGGTTTACCATCTCGCTGAGGCCACGTCTGCCTATAATGGACCCTCTTCAAACCTGTCTCCGGGCATTATTGAGACGCTGGAGAGTATGACTCCGTCAGAGCAGAAGCGTCTGGACGCTTTATTGAAACGCGAGGGTATACACGGTTTTCTTACACGTCTGGATATCGCGGAAAAAGAGGCATAAAAAAACGGCAGGTTACCCTGCCGTTTTTGTAGACGTGATTACTGCTGATTTTCACGTTCAGCGATGAAGTCCAGCGCCTTGTTAATGCGCGCCACGCTGCGCGACTTGCCGATGGCATGAACCGTTACGTCCAGCGCCGGAGACTGACCCGCACCGGTCACCGCGACGCGCAGTGGCATACCGACTTTACCCATGCCGACTTCCAGCTCGTCTGCCGTCGCCTGAATGGCGTGATGCACATTCTCAGCGGTCCACTCGGTGAGGGCAGCCAGCTTATCACGCACCACTTCCAGCGGCTGACGCGCAACCGGACGGAGGTGTTTCTTAGCGGCGTCCGCGTCGAACGCATCAAACTCTTCATAGAAGTAGCGGCAGCTTTCGGCAATCTCTTTCAGGGTTTTGCAGCGCTCGCCGAGCAGTTTCACCAGATCCGCCAGCTCAGGGCCAGTGCGGGTATCAATATTTGCCTGCTCAATGTGCCACTGCAGATACGTCGCCACATATTCTGGCGGCATGGTATTGATGTAGTGATGGTTCAGCCACAGGAGCTTGTCGGTATTAAATGCGCTCGCTGATTTGCTCACAGAGCTCAGAGAGAACAGTTCGATCATCTCTTCGCGGCTGAAGATCTCCTGATCACCGTGGGCCCAGCCCAGGCGCACCAGATAGTTCAGCAGCGCTTCCGGCAGATAACCGTCGTCACGATACTGCATGACGCTCACCGCACCGTGACGTTTAGACAGTTTTTTGCCGTCATCACCGTTGATCATGGAGACGTGCGCATAAACAGGCACCGGCGCGTTCAGCGCCTTCAGGATGTTGATCTGACGTGGCGTGTTGTTGATGTGGTCTTCACCGCGCACAACGTGGGTAATTTCCATATCCCAGTCGTCAACCACAACACAGAAGTTGTAGGTTGGGGAACCATCGGTGCGACGGATGATCAGATCGTCCAGCTCCTGGTTGCTGAATTCGATCGGGCCACGGATCTGGTCGTCAAAGATCACCGAGCCATCCTGCGGGTTAGCAAAACGCACGACGCAAGGCTCATCAGCAGCATGCTCGCTGTGGTCGTGGCGGCAGCGGCCGTCATAACGCGGCTTCTCACCGTTCGCCATCTGCTCTTCGCGCAGCGCATCCAGACGCTCTTTTGAGCAGTAGCACTTATACGCCGTGCCCGCGACCAGCATCTCATCAATGACGGCGTTATAGCGGTCAAAGCGTTTGGTCTGGAAATACGGGCCTTCGTCCCATTCCAGATTCAGCCAGTTCATCCCATCCATAATGGCTTCAATTGCTTCCGGCGTGGAGCGCTCAAGATCGGTGTCTTCAATACGCAGCACGAACTCACCTTTGTTGTGGCGTGCGAAAAGCCAGGAATAGAGAGCGGTACGTGCACCACCGACGTGCAGATAGCCTGTCGGGCTCGGCGCGAAGCGAGTTTTGATTTTCATGAAATGGCCTTACGTTATAAAGATGCCGGCAATCGGCAAATCCTGGGGAAAAAACGATGGGCAATATTCTATCACTGTGGGGGGAATCCTCAATGTTGATCCCTTTATCATGACCGGGTTTGCGATTTTTGTTTAGAAATCATGCGCCACAGCCCGTTTCGCGATCGTTTTGTTTAATTTTACGACGAACGAATAAAAACTTTAGAAAATGCGTTGACTCATTTTCAACTCTCCCTATAATGCGACTCCACACAGCGGGGGTGATTAGCTCAGTTGGTAGAGCATCTCCTTTACACGGAGGGGGTCGGCGGTTCGAGCCCGTCATCACCCACCATCTACTTCGGTAGACTCGCAGTGTAGATAAGAATTGAGATTGGGCGATTAGCTCAGTTGGTAGAGCATCTCCTTTACACGGAGGGGGTCGGCGGTTCGAGCCCGTCATCGCCCACCATTCTCACCTTATCGCAGCAGTTCCGAAATGGGCGATTAGCTCAGTTGGTAGAGCATCTCCTTTACACGGAGGGGGTCGGCGGTTCGAGCCCGTCATCGCCCACCATTTCGGGTCGTTAGCTCAGTTGGTAGAGCAGTTGACTTTTAATCAATTGGTCGCAGGTTCGAATCCTGCACGACCCACCAATGTAAAAAAGCGCCCTAAAGGCGCTTTTTTGCTATCTGCGATTTGTCTACTTCCCAGCCGTCAACGTCGCAATTAACGTCTTCACCGCTGGCGTCGCCTGCTTCTCGTCATACACCACATATAAATCTGCCGGTATCCGCTCTTTCAGCGGACGGAACACCACGCCCGGCCACTGCATTTGCGCGTAGCTGTCTGCGGCGAGCGTAATCCCCATGCCCATGCTGATCATCGCCAGCACCGTTTGCGGTTCAACGGCTTCGCGCACAATCATCGGCGAAAAACCGGCCTGCTGGCAGACGCGATATAAAAATGCCCAGTCAGAATGGGCCGACGGCATCGTGACAAAATACTCGTCCTGCAATTCTGCGAGCGCAATTGAAGGTTCCCTGACCAGCCGGTGATCTTCCGGCATCGCCACCAGAAAAGCCGCCTCACGTAACCGCACGCTGGTAAACCCCGTGGTAGGTTCCGTTGCCATTCGCCAGATCCCAACATCCAGCTCCCGGCGCTCAAGCAGCGCCATCTGCATGACCGGGGATTTCTCGCGGAATACGACATCTACATTCGGGTGCGATTTCAAAAAAGCGCGCATCACCGTGCGCACCTCACTCCACATGGCGGTGCCCACAATCCCCAGCTCAATGCGCCCTGCTTCCCCTCGGCCAATTTGCTCGACGCGAGCCAGGGCCTGGTTTGCGCTGGCGAGCAGCCGTCGTGACTCTTCCATCAGCACTTTACCGGCATGCGTCAACGCGACGCTCCGCGAGTGGCGAATAAACAGTAACGTGCCCAGCTGGCTTTCCAGCTCTTTAATATGCAGGCTTAACGGCGGCTGAGACATATTGAGACGGGCCGCAGCCCGTCCAAAATGCAGTTCCTCCGCCACGGCCAGAAAATAGCGCAGCAGCTTGAGATCGGTCCGATAGACGCGTTCCATCAAAACATATCCTGGCGATAACACTTATGCGCCTACCTTAAAGCCTTTCCGCGTCAGGAGGGGAAATTTAGTGCGCAACTGTGCGCATCCCGCTGTTTTTACAGGTGTGGTGGTAGTTAAAGCTGAAGTAAAATACCACCGCGAGCACCAGGGCATAGGCCGCAAACACCAGCCAGATCGTCTGCCAGTCCTTCACCCCGTCCACCGAGAAATAATCAACGGCCATACCGCTCAATACCGAACCGAAATACGCCCCGATACCGTTAACGGTCGTCATAAACAACCCTTGCGCGCTGGCGCGGATATCGGCGCTGACCTCCTGTTCAACAAATACCGAGCCGGAAATATTGAAGAAGTCGAACGCGCAGCCGTAGACAATCATTGAGAGCATGAGCAGCACGAAGCCCGTCGCGGACGGATCGCCAAAGGCAAATAAACCGAACCGCAGCATCCAGGCCACCATGCTCATCAGCATGACGGCTTTAATGCCAAAGCGTCCGAGGAAGTACGGAATGGTCAGAATGAAGAACACCTCAGACATTTGCGAAACGGAGAGCAGGATGGACGGATAGTTGACGATAAAGCTATCGGCATACGCCGGATTACGCGCAAAATCATGCAGGAAGGGGCTGCCAAACGTGTTGGTTATCTGCAGCACGGCGCCCAGCAGCATCGCGAATAAAAAGAACACCGCCATGCGGGGCTGTTTAAACAGGATAAACGCATTGAGGCCCAGCTTGCTGGCCAGCGACGTAGACGTTTTTGTTTTCGCCACCGGAATGGCTGGCAATGTCAAAGAATAGAGCGCCAGCAGCAGGGACGCGGCAGCCGCAATATAGAGCTGCACGTTGCTCAGCTCCGCCCCCATCAGGCTTATGGCCCACATCGCGGCAATAAAGCCCACGGTGCCATACACCCGTACTCACGGAAAATGGCTCACCGTATCCAGCCCTGCCTGTTCAAGACAGGAGTAAGAAATCGTATTCGACAGCGCAATCGTGGGCATGAAGGCCATCGCATTCACCAGCATGACCCAGAACATCAGGCCAGGCTCATTGACCTGTGCGGCATAGCAGAGCGCGACGGCGCAGACGAGGTGGCAAATCACGTAAGCACGGTCTGCCCGCAGCCATTTGTCGGCAATAATTCCCACCAGCGAGGGCATAACAATCGCGGCAAGTCCTTTGGAGCTGTACACCATGCCCACGTCGGAGCCGGTAAAGTGTAGGGTGTTAATCATGTAAGCGCCGAGAGTTACCAGCCAGCTCCCCCAGATAAAATATTGCATAAAGGACATCAGCTTTAAGCGAGTCGTGATGTTCATAACCCATTCCTTATAGCAGTGTGGCCCTGACGGGCCACTTTATTGTTTTACTCAGGCAATATGGCGAAGAAAACCGCAGATAAGATTGATAAAGTTCTGGCGGGAGAGCTCGGCGGCAGCGAGGGTTTGTTCATGCGAGAGTTTGACCTCCCCCAACCCTTCGGCGAGATTGGTAATTGCAGAAACGGCCACGACCTTCAGGCCGCAGTGGCGCGCGGAAATCACTTCCGGCACCACGGACATCCCCACCACATCGCCGCCGATAATTTGCATCATGCGGATCTCGGCCGCCGTCTCAAAGTTCGGGCCGGGATAAGAGACAAACACCCCTTCATGCAGCGGGAAGCCTTCTTTCGTTGCCACGGTTTGCAGAACGGCACGGTAATCCGCGTCGTAAGCATTGGCCAGAGAGAAGAAACGATCGCCAAAGCGCTCATCGTTCAGCCCCACCATCGGCGTGCCCGGCATGGTGTTGATATGGTCGCTCAGGGCAACCAGGCTTCCTGGCTGAACCTCCGGGCGCAGTGAGCCCGCCGCATTGGTGCTAAACAGCAGCTCGCACCCCAGCAGCGTAAAGGTGCGGATCGCATCGGTCATGATGGTCATCCCGCGCCCTTCATAGAAATGGCCGCGCCCCTTCATGCAGGCAACCGGCACCCCGGCCAGATGCCCGAGCACCAGCTCGCCGGCATGGCCATTCACGGTGCTCACCGGGAAGCCCGGCAGCTTTTCGTAGCTCAGGGAAACGGCGTCATCAATCTGGTCGGCAAGTGCGCCCAGGCCAGAGCCGAGAATAAACGCCACGCGAGGCGTGAAGTTCGGCTTAGCGGCGCGAATGATATCGGCGCAGTACCACGGATTATTCGAGAGGGTCATAGAGGCTCCTTAAGGATGAAGATCGCGATGCGGGGATCGCATGACTTACGTCTTATATCCGCAGCCTGCCGGTGACCTCCAATACACTTTCACCGCACCATCAATACTGATTGTGTATCGATGCAACTCCCTGCCAGATATGGCAGTTTTGCTCAAGCTAATCCCGTAGGTGCCGATACCTCTGTTTTATAACGCGAGGAAAAAGTATGACGACCATTCAGGCTTCAACCCAACAGATTCAAACCAGCGGCGCGAGTGGCACTTCGAGCAGTAACGATATCTCTGCGCAAATCACCCGCATTCTCGACAAGATCAAAAAGCTGACCCAGCAGTTAAAAGAGCTGGCGAACAGCCCCGTCAGCACGGATGAGAAGAAGAAGCAGCAGGAACTTATTCAGACCCAGATCAAAGTGCTGCAGGCGCAGCTCGCCGCACTGCAGCGCCAGCAGGCTGAAGAGGCCCAGAAGAAGCAGGATCAAAAGCTGGGCAAAGTGGAAGGGGTGAACAGCCCGTCAGACAATAATCAGATCGATATCTACATCTAATCTTCTGATGCGTTAAACAGTGGGTCGCGTATGCGGGCTTCGGTTAATCGTTGTGCCTGGATACGCACCACTTCCCAGATAGCCTGCGCCGCCCCCGAGAGTGAACGATTTTTTCGCCGCACCAGCATCAGCTTTCGCTCGACAACGGGTGTTAATCGCTTGACGGCCAGCCGGCTTCCCTGCGGCAGGGGAAGCGCCAGGGCTGGCAACACGCTGATGCCAATCCCGGCTTCCACCATCGGAAACAGCGTCGCCGGGTGACCAATCTCCTGGACAATCGTTGCCTTTACGCCCTGATTCACCAGCGCGGAATCAATCAGCGGACGGCTGCCCGAGGCATAATCCTGTAAAACCAGGTTCGCGCCCTGCAGGGACTGCCAGCTGACTTCCGGCAATGTGGCCAGCGGATCGTCGTCACGACAGAGCAGCAAAAAGGGCTCCGAAAGTATGCTTTCGCACGTCAGATCGCTCACCTGACCGGGATCGATAACAATACCAAAATCCACATCTCCCTGACGGATGCTCTCCAGCACCCACTGTTGCGGCCTGTCATGCAGGACAAAATCAATGTCCGGGTAGCGATGACTGCCCTCGGCTATACACTGCGGAATAAGGTGCGCAGAGATCGTCTGGCTGGCCGCGACCCGCACGGTACCCGAAAGCTGCTGCCCCAGCCTCCCCACGTCTCTGAGCGTGCTGTTCAGCTCATCCAGCAGCCGCTCGAGGCGCAGGGCCAGCTGCTGACCTGCTTCGGTCAACACCACTTCGCGCGTGGTACGGTCAAGCAACTTCACCCCGGTCTGATTCTCCAGCTCTTTCACGCTGTGGCTGACCGCCGACTGGCTCAGGCCAATCATCTCCCCTGCCCGGCTAAAACTACGAGCCTGCGCCACGGTGACAAAAACACGAAGCTGACGTAATGAATAATTCATCTATTTAATTCATGAATGGATGCAATAAATCAATTTTATTTCTCAAACGGAAGAAAGCACAATAGCGACATCTGTTTTCAGGAGAGATTATGAAACTTTTTCGTATCCTTGATCCGTTCACGCTTACCCTGGTGGTTACCGTTTTACTGGCCTCATTTTTCCCGGCTCGCGGCGGTTTCGTCCCATTCTTTGAAGGGCTGACCACGGCGGCCATCGCCCTGCTGTTCTTTATGCACGGTGCCAAACTCTCCCGCGAAGCCATTATCGCAGGCGGCGGACACTGGCGACTGCATCTGTGGGTGATGTGTAGCACCTTTATTCTGTTCCCGATCCTCGGGGTGCTGTTTGCCTGGTGGGCACCGGTTAATGTTGACCCGGCACTCTACACTGGCTTCCTGTATCTCTGTATTCTGCCGGCCACCGTGCAGTCCGCCATCGCTTTTACCTCGCTGGCAGGCGGCAACGTGGCGGCCGCGGTCTGCTCGGCATCCGCATCCAGCCTGTTAGGGATTTTCGTCTCTCCGCTGCTGGTGGGCCTGCTGATGAACATGCACGGTGCGGAAGGTAACCTTGAGCAGGTGGGCAAAATCTGTCTGCAGCTGCTGCTGCCGTTTGTCCTGGGCCATCTCTCCCGTCCGTGGACCGGCGCATTTGTGGCGAAGCATAAAAAGTGGATCTCAAAAACCGACCAGACCTCGATTCTGCTGGTGGTTTACTCTGCCTTCAGCGAAGCGGTCGTGAACGGGATCTGGCACAAGGTGGGGGCAGGCTCGCTGCTGTTTATCGTGGTGGTCAGCATTGTCCTGCTGGCGATTGTAATAGCGGTGAACGTCTTTGTGGCACGCAAGTGCGGCTTCAACAAAGCGGATGAAATTACGATTGTGTTCTGCGGTTCGAAGAAGAGTCTGGCTAACGGTATCCCGATGGCCAACATTCTGTTCCCGACCTCGGTGATTGGAATGATGGTGCTGCCGCTGATGATTTTCCATCAGATCCAGCTGATGGTCTGCGCGGTGCTGGCGCGTCGCTACAAACGCCAGACCGAAAAGCTGGCGCAGGAAGAGACCCGCGCCGCGAAGGCTTAAGGACGTTTCAGGGGCTGCACCAGCTGGGTCAGCCCCTCGGTTTTGATCAGTAACGTGATAGCCATCAGCTCGCCCAGTCGCCCTGCCGGGAATTCATCCTTGCGGGCAAACCACAGCAGATACTCCTCCGGCAAATCGATCAGCCTGCGGCCCTTGTATTTACCGAACGGCATCTCGGTATTGGCGATCTCAACGAGCTGCTCTTTCTCCACGTTACTCTCCTAACAGACGCATCATTTCCGCTTCGTCGATAACCTCAATGCCGAGCTCCTGGGCTTTCGCCAGCTTCGAACCCGCCGCTTCCCCGGCGATCACCAGGTCGGTTTTCTTCGACACGCTGCCCGCCACTTTTGCCCCCAGCGCCACCAGACGCGCTTTTGCATCGTCGCGTGAAAGCTGGCTCAGGCTGCCGGTCAGCACCACCGTTTTACCGGCGAACGGGCTGTCGATCTCTTCGGCGTTGACCACTACCGGTGCAGGCCACCTGATGCCCTCTTCCAGCAGTTTGCCGATGACTTCGCGGTTGCTCTCTTCGGCGAAGAAGTTAAAGACGTGCGTGGCGACAACGATGCCGACATCCGGAACTTTCTGCAGCTCCTCGATGCTCGCCTTTTCCAGCGCCTCCAGCGTACCAAAGTATGCTGCCAGACCTGCTGCGGTTGCTTCACCCACTTCACGAATGCCCAGCGCGTACAGGAAACGGGCGAAGGTGGTCTCTTTGGCGGCTTCCAGCGCGTTAACCACGTTCTGGGCTGACTTCGGCCCCATGCGGTCCAGACCAGTCAGTTTGCCCGCCGTCAGTTTGAAGAGATCCGCTGGCGTGTGGACATACTCTTTCTCAACCAGCTGATCGATAATTTTATCGCCCATGCCGTCGACGTCCATCGCCCGACGGGAGACGAAGTGCTTCAGTGACTCTTTACGCTGTGCGCCACAGATTAAGCCCCCCGTACAGCGCGTCACCGCTTCACCTTCCACACGCTCTACGTCAGATCCGCACACCGGGCAATGGGTCGGGAAGACAATTTCGCGCGTATCATCAGGACGTTCTGACTCCACAACGTTAACCACCTGCGGGATCACGTCGCCCGCGCGGCGAATCACCACTTTGTCACCAATGCGCAGGCCCAGGCGTTCGATTTCATCGGCGTTATGCAGCGTGGCATTACTCACCAGCACGCCCGCAACCTGCACAGGCTCCAGACGGGCAACCGGGGTAATGGCGCCCGTACGGCCGACCTGGAACTCCACGTCGCGGACGAAGGTCATCTGCTCCTGAGCCGGGAACTTAAACGCCACCGCCCAGCGCGGCGCGCGCGCCACAAAGCCCAGCTGCTCCTGCAGCGCCAGTGAGTTCACCTTGATGACCACGCCATCAATATCAAACCCGAGCGTCGGACGGTCCTCTTCCACTTTGTGGTAGAACGCCAGTACCGCTTCCGGCGAGTCGCAGAGCTGAACGCGGTTGCTCACCGGGAGGCCCCACGCTTTAAACTGCAGCAGACGCCCGAGATGGGTATCCGGCAGCTCGCCGCCCTCCAGAATACCGACGCCGTAGCAGAAGAAAGTAAGCGGTCGCTTCGCGGTGATACGCGGGTCAAGCTGGCGCAGAGAGCCCGCCGCCGCATTACGCGGGTTAGCAAACACCTTCCCACCGGTGCGACGCGCCTCTTCGTTAATTTTCTCGAAGCCCGCCTGGGGCAGGAACACTTCGCCGCGCACTTCCAGACGCGCAGGAATGTTGTCGCCCTGCAGCTTCAGCGGGATCGCTCGGATGGTACGCACGTTGGTGGTGATGTCTTCACCCGTCGTGCCGTCGCCACGCGTCGCGGCGCGTACCAGCACGCCGTTTTCGTAGAGAAGGCTGACGGCCAGGCCATCCAGCTTCAGCTCGCAGCACCAGGTGAGGGAGTCGCTGCTTTTCAGGCGATCCTGCACGCGCTTGTTAAACGCGAGGAAGCTCTCTTCATCGAAGACGTTATCCAGCGACAGCATCGGCACTTCATGACGCACCTGGCTAAAAGCCCCCAGCGGCTCAGCGCCGACGCGCTGGGTGGGGGAATCCGGTGTGATGAGGTCAGGATGCTGCGCCTCTAATTCGCGCAGCTCGCGCATCAGGCGGTCATACTCCGCATCCGGAACTTCCGGTGCGTCCATAACATGATAGAGGTATTCATGATGGCGAAGCGTGGTTCGCAGTTCAGTGAGTTGTTGTTCGATTGAGTCCATATCGCACCATCAATGAGAAAAAACCCCCGACAGGCGGGGGTTGAGGAGGAGTTGAAGTCAACGCGGCGATTACGCGTTGGCTTCCTTAACTTCGCGGATGCGGTCCTGATACTCGCGCAGTTTCTGCGGGGTCATCATTCGACGCTGATCGTCGAGCACCACACCGCCGACTTCGTCAGCGATATGCTGGGCAGACTGCAGCATCAGCTTAAAGTTTTGCAGTTCGTCGCCGTAGGACGGCACCTGCATAAAGATAGTCACACCCGGGGTCACGAAATCACCGGTCATTTCCGGATCAAAGGTGCCAGGGTTAACCATGTTGGCCAGGCTGAACAGCGCCGGGCCGCTACCGTCAGGACTCAGGTGGCGATGGAAAATGTTCATATCGCCAAACTTGAAGCCTGCCTGTTGAATACTGTTAAGCAGCACGTCACCGTTGAGATGGCTACCGTGATGCGCGGCCACGTTCATAATGATCACCGCCTCTTTACGCTGCGGTTTTTCAACAACCGGCTCTGGCTCTACAACGGGCTCAGGCTCAACGTGCGGTGCCGGAGCGGGCTGAGGCGCAGGCTGTACATGAACAGGCTGCTGCGGTTGTTGTACCGGCTGAGCAGGCTGTTGTTGCACGGGCTGCTGCACCGGTTGCTGTTGAACCGGCTGGGCAGGCTGCTGATAGACAGGCTGTTGCGGCGGCTGGCGCACCGGCTCTTCCACAGGCTGCTGCGCTGGCTGGCGCGGCTGTGCGGAAGCATACGGCGGTTGATACTGGTGCTGCGAAGGACGAGGTGCTTCTTGCTCCCCATGGCCTGCGCCGGGCGCAGTATTGACCCGATGAACACGAACTTCACCCACGCCGTCGTCGTCGCTGCCGTCGATGTCATCTTCACTGTCATCGTCATCACGACTGGACTTCATGCGCTTCAGTGGGCGATCGCGAAACATCGAGGAACGCTCTTTACGGCTGGTCCAGAAACCATGTACCAGTAAAGCGATTATGGCGATCGCGCCAACAATGATTAATATCAGACGCAAATCCTGCATCATTATATTCTCTGTTGTTCTAACACCTTGCCACCACGGCAAACATTTACTCACTAAGAGTATTTGCCGTTTACGTCAAGTGCAAGTGTGTGCAGAGCATTCACAGCATAAAGATGAAGGAAATCGTGCTTTTTGCTGGTTTTTCGAACATTTCCGAACTGGTCATTGCTCCGTAAGTGGATAATATAGGCGGGCAATTCCACTGGTTGTGTAAAAAGGAGTACAGCCTGGCTATGGTTTCAACATCTTCTTCTCCCCCGCGCAGCGGCGTCTGGTATTTTTCTCAGGGCTGGAAACTGGTCTCCCTGCCGGGGATTCGACGCTTCGTCATTCTCCCACTGTTGATCAACATTATTCTGATGGGCGGCGCGTTCTGGTGGCTGTTCACCAAGCTGGAGAGCTGGATCCCGTCGCTGATGAGCTACGTGCCAGACTGGCTGCAGTGGCTTAACTACCTGCTCTGGCCGGTGGCGGTGATTTCCGTGCTGCTGGTGTTTGGCTACTTCTTCTCGACGATTGCAAACTGGATAGCCGCACCGTTTAACGGTCTGCTGGCGGAACAGCTGGAAGCGCGGCTTACCGGCGCGACGCCGCCGGACACGGGCATATGGGGGATCATGAAAGACCTCCCTCGCATTATGAAGCGTGAATGGCAGAAGTTTGCCTGGTACCTGCCCCGCGCGGTTGTGCTGCTTATCCTCTATTTTGTGCCCGGCATTGGCCAGACGGTGGCACCCGTGCTGTGGTTCCTGTTCAGCGCCTGGATGCTGGCCATCCAGTACTGCGATTATCCGTTCGATAACCACAAGGTGCCGTTTAAAACGATGCGCACCGCCCTGCGCAGCCAGAAGGTCGCCAATATGCAGTTTGGCGCGCTGACCAGCCTGTTCACCATGATTCCGTTCCTGAATCTGTTCATCATGCCCGTCGCCGTCTGCGGCGCGACGGCGATGTGGGTGGACTGCTACCGTGCTAAGCACGCGTTATGGAAATAATGCAAAAATGTGTAAAGCAGGGGTGGCTTATGCCGCCCCTTATTCCATACTGATCCCCATTATTTCCTTGCAGTATATAGATATGCGAATTCCTTACTTCCCCCTACCTGCTTAGCAGGTATGCTGGGTCGGTATCCCAATTTCATACAGTTAAGGACAGGCCATGAGTAAGATTTATGAAGACAACTCGCTGACTATCGGTCATACGCCCCTGGTTCGACTGAACCGTATCGGTAATGGACGCATTCTGGCGAAGGTCGAATCACGTAACCCGAGCTTCAGCGTAAAATGCCGTATCGGTGCAAACATGATTTGGGATGCTGAAAAACGTGGCGTACTGAAGCCAGGCGTTGAGCTGGTGGAACCGACCAGCGGCAATACCGGTATCGCCCTGGCCTATGTGGCTGCCGCGCGCGGCTACAAGCTGACGCTGACCATGCCAGAAACCATGAGCATCGAGCGTCGTAAGCTGCTCAAAGCGCTTGGCGCGAACCTGGTGCTGACCGAAGGCGCGAAGGGCATGAAGGGCGCCATTCAGAAAGCCGAAGAGATTGTGGCCAGCGATCCGGCGAAATATCTCCTGCTGCAGCAGTTCAGCAACCCGGCTAACCCGGAAATTCACGAGAAGACCACCGGTCCGGAAATCTGGGAAGATACCGACGGCCAGGTTGACGTCTTTATCTCCGGCGTGGGTACCGGCGGTACGCTGACCGGCGTGTCGCGCTATATTAAAGGCACAAAGGGTAAAAAAGACCTGATCACCGTTGCCGTTGAGCCAACCGACTCACCGGTTATCACCCAGGCACTGGCGGGTGAAGAGCTCAAACCCGGCCCACACAAAATTCAGGGTATTGGTGCAGGCTTCATTCCGGGCAACCTGGATCTGAAGCTGATCGATAAAGTGGTTACCATCACTAACGAAGAAGCCATCTCTACCGCGCGTCGCCTGATGGATGAAGAAGGCATTCTGGCGGGTATCTCTTCCGGTGCGGCCGTTGCGGCAGCGCTCAAGCTTCAGGAAGATGAAGCCTTTACCAATAAGAATATTGTGGTTATCCTTCCGTCCTCGGGTGAGCGTTACTTGAGCACCGCACTGTTTGCCGATCTGTTTACCGAAAAAGAGCTGCAACAGTAGTGCCAGCATGTTAATAACGCGTAAAAAAGCACCTTTTCAGGTGCTTTTTTGTGGCCTGCTTCAAACTTTTACCCCTCCTGGCATTGCTTCACCCCGAAGGGTCTGGTATTTAAACCAGCAATTATTTTGATGCGTGAAATTAATCGGCAAACGAAATAGCCTTGCTGAATCGATTTTATGATTTGGTTCAAGTCTTGCTTTCGCTGCATAATGTTTAATGACGATCGAAACGTCAGCGCTAACAATACAGGCTAAAGTTCAGTCGCCAGGCTAGACTTTAGTTCCACAACACTAAACCTATAAGTTGGGGAAATACAATGTTCCAGCAAGAAGTTACCATTACCGCTCCGAACGGTCTGCACACCCGCCCTGCTGCTCAGTTTGTTAAAGAAGCAAAAGGCTTCACTTCTGAAATCACTGTGACTTCCAACGGCAAAAGCGCGAGCGCAAAAAGCCTGTTCAAACTGCAGACTCTGGGCCTGACTCAGGGCACCGTTGTCACCATCTCTGCAGAAGGTGAAGACGAGCAGAAAGCAGTTGAGCATCTGGTTAAACTGATGGCTGAGCTCGAGTAAGTTTCCGGGTTCTTTTAAATATCAGTCACAAGTAAGGTAGGGTTATGATTTCAGGCATTTTAGCATCCCCGGGTATCGCTTTCGGCAAGGCACTGCTGCTGAAAGAAGACGAGATCGTCATCGACCGGAAAAAAATTTCTGCCGACAAGGTTGATCAGGAAGTTGAACGTTTTCTGAGCGGTCGTGCCAAGGCATCTGCGCAACTGGAAGCAATCAAAACTAAAGCTGGCGAAACTTTCGGTGAAGAAAAAGAAGCCATCTTCGAAGGGCACATCATGCTGCTCGAAGATGAGGAGCTGGAGCAGGAAATCATAGCCCTGATTAAAGATAAAGGCATGACGGCCGACGCGGCTGCGCATGAAGTTATCGAAGGTCAGGCAACTGCCCTGGAAGAACTGGATGATGAATACCTGAAAGAGCGTGCGGCTGACGTACGTGATATCGGTAAGCGCCTGCTGCGCAACATCCTGGGCCTGGCCATCATCGACCTGAGCGCGATTCAGGATGAAGTGATCCTGGTTGCCGCTGACCTCACCCCGTCTGAAACCGCACAGCTGAACCTGAAAAAGGTCCTCGGTTTCATCACCGACGCGGGCGGCCGTACCTCCCACACCTCTATCATGGCGCGTTCTCTGGAACTGCCTGCCATCGTGGGTACCGGTAGCGTCACCTCTCAGGTGAAAAATGGCGACTATCTGATTCTGGATGCCGTAAACAATCTGGTTTACGTCAACCCAACCAATGAAGAGATCGACAAACTGCGCGCGGTTCAGGAGCAGGTTGCGACTGAAAAAGCGGAACTCGCTAAGCTGAAAGACCTGCCAGCCATCACCCTGGACGGCCATCAGGTTGAAGTGTGCGCAAACATCGGTACCGTCCGCGACGTTGATGGCGCTGAGCGCAACGGTGCGGAAGGTGTCGGTCTCTATCGTACAGAATTCCTGTTCATGGACCGCGACGCGCTGCCAACGGAAGAAGAGCAGTTTGCTGCTTACAAAGCCGTGGCTGAAGCGTGTGGCTCTCAGGCGGTTATCGTCCGTACCATGGACATCGGTGGCGACAAAGAGCTGCCGTACATGAACTTCCCGAAAGAAGAGAACCCGTTCCTGGGCTGGCGTGCCGTACGTATCGCGATGGATCGTAAAGAGATCCTGCGTGACCAGGTTCGTGCGATCCTGCGCGCCTCTGCTTTCGGTAAACTGCGCATCATGTTCCCGATGATCATCTCTGTTGAAGAAGTGCGTGCACTGAAGAAAGAGATCGAAATCTACAAACAGGAACTGCGTGACGAAGGTAAAGCGTTTGACGAGTCAATCGAGATCGGCGTGATGGTGGAAACACCGGCGGCGGCGACCATTGCGCGTCATTTAGCCAAAGAAGTTGATTTCTTTAGTATCGGTACCAATGATTTAACGCAGTACACCCTGGCAGTTGACCGTGGTAATGATATGATTTCACATCTCTACCAGCCAATGTCACCGTCCGTACTGAACTTGATCAAGCAAGTTATTGATGCTTCTCATGCAGAAGGTAAATGGACTGGCATGTGTGGTGAGCTTGCAGGCGACGAACGTGCTACACTTCTGTTGCTGGGTATGGGTCTGGACGAATTCTCTATGAGCGCCATTTCCATCCCGCGCATTAAGAAGATTATCCGTAACACGAACTTCGAAGATGCGAAGGTATTAGCAGAGCAGGCTCTTGCTCAACCGACAACGGACGAGTTAATGACGCTGGTTAACAAGTTCATTGAAGAAAAAACAATCTGCTAATCCACGAGATGCGGCCCAATTTACTGCTTAGGAGAAGATCATGGGTTTGTTCGATAAACTGAAATCTCTGGTTTCTGATGATAAAAAAGACTCCGGAACTATTGAGATTGTTGCTCCGCTCTCCGGCGAGATCGTCAACATCGAAGACGTGCCGGATGTAGTGTTTGCTGAGAAAATCGTTGGTGATGGCATTGCTATCAAACCAACTGGCAACAAAATGGTTGCTCCAGTTGACGGCACCATCGGTAAAATTTTTGAAACCAACCATGCGTTCTCTATCGAATCTGATAGCGGTATCGAACTGTTCGTTCACTTCGGTATCGACACCGTTGAACTGAAAGGCGAAGGCTTCAAACGTATCGCGGAAGAAGGCCAGCGTGTGAAAGTTGGCGACCCGGTGATTGAATTCGATCTGCCACTGCTGGAAGAAAAAGCCAAGTCTACCCTGACGCCGGTTGTTATCTCCAACATGGACGAAATCAAAGAACTGATCAAACTGTCTGGCAGCGTCACCGTGGGTGAAACCCCGGTTATCCGCATCAAGAAGTAATTCTTGCCGCACAGAAAAATGGCGCCTTCGGGCGCCATTTTTGTTTATGCGGGAAGAATGAGCTCGTCGTAGCCTTTCGACTGGGTATAAAGCATCACGTCCGTCACCCGATCGCCGGCCATGCGAATGGCATCGGCAACGGTTTTCCCCTCAACAATGCCGCTCACCAGCTCTGAACAGAACAGGTCTCCCGTCCCTTTCAGATCGGTTTCTACCCGCGGATGCGCGCTGACGGTCACGCCTTCATTCGTCACCAGCACCACGTGGATGTTTTGCGGGTCGTCAGCGACCGGCGCGCTGGTGATCGCCACCCATTTCAGGCTATCAGAGAGCAGTCCCTGTGCCGCCGCGATGGCGCTTTCCGGCGTGCGGCACGGTTTGCCGCTTAACACTTCCAGTTCATAGACGTTTGGCGTGATCCCCTGCGCCAGCGGCAGCAGGTGCTCCCGATACGCTTCGGGGATCTCGGGCTTCACGTACATTCCGCTGTCGATATCGCCGATGACCGGGTCGACCAGCACCAGCAGGTCAGGATGCTGCGCTTTGACCCCCTTCAGCCACTGCGCCAGCAGGACGATCTGGCTGGCACTGCCCATATAGCCGGTGGTGACCGCTTTAAGCTCGCGCAGGATCTCGCGCTCTTCCAGCGCCTTAAGGTAGCCGCTGAACCACTCGTCGGGGATCACTCCACCATAAAATGTGTCGTAGTGCGGCGTGTTGCTAAACAGTACCGTCGGCACGGCGGTAACGTTCAGCCTGTGGGTTCGAATATTCGGTACCGCAATGCTGTTCCCCACGCTGCCGTAAACCACCTGCGACTGCACGGCGACAATATCGGTTTGCTGCGCCCGGGTATTATCCCGGAATAGAATCATCTCCATGACGCTTAAATCCCCGCCCCCTGCGAATAACTCTCTTCACCAAAGACGCCGGTAGACAGATAGCGATCGCCGCGATCGCAAATAATCGCCACCACCACCGCGCCCGGATTTGCCTTTGCTACCCGAATCGCACCCGCTACCGCGCCGCCCGAGCTGACGCCGCAGAAGATGCCTTCGCGCACGGCCAGCTCACGCATGGTATTTTCCGCCTCGCGCTGGTGAAGATCCAGCACCTGGTCCACAAGCTGCGCATTAAAGATGCCGGGCATATACTCCGCAGGCCAGCGGCGAATGCCCGGAATGCTGCTCCCCTCTTCCGGCTGCAGGCCGACAATGGTGACGGCTTTATCCTGCTCGCGCAGAAAACGCGATACCCCGGTAATGGTGCCGGTAGTGCCCATGCTGGAGACAAAATGGGTGATACGCCCGTCGGTTTGCTGCCAGATTTCCGGGCCGGTGGTGGTGTAGTGCGCGTACGGGTTGTCCGGGTTATTAAACTGATCGAGCAGTTTACCTTCGCCGCGCTCGGCCATTTCTAACGCCAGGTCGCGCGCGCCTTCCATCCCCTGCTCTTTGGTCACCAGAATCAGCTCGGCTCCGTAGGCACGCATCGCGGCGCGGCGCTCCTGGCTCATGTTGTCCGGCATCAGCAGCTTCATGCGATAGCCTTTCAGCGCCGCAATCATCGCCAGCGCGATACCGGTGTTGCCGCTGGTGGCTTCAATCAGCACGTCGCCCGGCTTAATCTCGCCGCGCTTTTCGGCCTGGACAATCATCGACAGCGCCGCGCGGTCTTTCACCGACCCCGCCGGGTTATTGCCTTCGAGTTTGACCCAGATTTCGCTGCCGTTGTCTGGCCCCATGCGCTGAAGCTTGACCAGAGGCGTGTTGCCGATGGTGTTTTCGAGTGTATTCACGTTTTTTACTCAATAAAAAAGCCGGGCGCGCGCAGCGATCCCGGCCTACAAGACGCAGTGATAACTGTAGGCCCGGTAAGCGCAGCGCCACCGGGCGATAAACATCCTAATAACCTATCAGGCTGACTCCGCCAGAGCAATATCCTCGCGCGTCTCGATGCGCTCCTTGCCGTGATAGATACGGGCGTGCTGCAGACCGACAAACAGGCGCTCTCCCCGGTGCGGCGGCACGTCGTCGCGCATGACCACCGTCAGCGGCTCGGTATACCAGCCCAGGGGCTGTACCACCAATTGGGTGTAGTGACCTTTAGGGCTAGCTTCCAGCACCTGCACCGGCAGCGGTGAATCCAGGCTGGTTCGGCGGCTCACGTCCACTTCCCACGGACGCAGGAACAGATCGACCGGTCCCTGATGCGCGGAGGTGTAGCCCAGCGGCCAGCGGTGCGCGCCCACGTGGAACTGCCCACCGCGAATAGTACCCTGAAGACGGTTTACCTCGCCCATAAACTCCAGCACGAAGCGGGTTGCCGGTTCGCGCCAGAGCTGCTCCGGCTCGTCAACCTGCTCAATGTTACCCTGGCTCATGACCACCACGCGATCCGCGACTTCCATCGCCTCTTCCTGGTCATGGGTCACGAAGACGCTGGTGAACTTCAGCTCTTCATGGAGCTGACGCAGCCAGCGGCGCAGCTCTTTACGCACCTGTGCATCCAGCGCGCCGAAAGGTTCATCCAGCAGCAGAATTTGCGGCTCAACGGCCAGCGCACGCGCCAGCGCCACACGCTGTTTCTGCCCACCGGACAGCTGGGCCGGGAAACGGTCCGCCAGATGAGCCAGCTGCACCATCTCCAGCAGTTTGGTCACCTTCGCCTTAATGGTTGCCGCATCCGGGCGCTCGCGACGCGGCAGCACGGTCAGGCCAAACGCGATGTTGTCGAACACGGTCATGTGGCGGAACAGTGCGTAATGCTGGAACACAAAACCTACTTTACGATCGCGGGCATGCAGGCGGCTCACGTCGGTGCCGTGAAAGCGGATATGCCCGCTGGTCTGATGCTCAAGCCCGGCGATAATACGCAGCAGCGTAGTTTTACCCGAGCCAGACGGCCCCAGCAGCGCCACCATTTGTCCGGAAGGGATATCCAGCGAGATATCATTCAGCACCTGGGTGCGACCAAAAGACTTCTTAATATTGGCAATCTCAATGCTCATGATTTCCCTCCTGATGCTGACGTTTTTCCTGATTTTCTAAACGCCACTGCACCACACTCTTCAAAAACAGGGTCAAAATCGCCATCAGCGTCAGCAACGCTGCGGCAGTAAACGCGCCGATGGTGTTGTAGTCCTGCTGCAGCAGTTCAATCTGTAGCGGCAGCGACAGGGTTTCACCGCGAATCGACCCGGAGACAACGGAAACGGCACCGAACTCACCAATCGCGCGGGCGTTGGTCAGCACCACGCCGTAAAGCAGCGCCCAGCGAATGTTCGGCAGCGTCACGCGACGGAACATCTGCCAGCCCGACGCGCCCAGCAGCACCGCCGCTTCGTCTTCGTTGCTCCCCTGGCTTAACATCACCGGCACCAGCTCGCGCACCACAAACGGACAGGTCACGAAGATGGTGACCAGCACCATACCCGGCCAGGCGAACATGATCTGCAGGTTATGCGCATCCAGCCAGCCGCCCAGCGGGCCGTTGGAGCCGTAAAAGAGCAGGTACACCAGACCCGCCACCACCGGCGATACGGCGAAAGGAATATCCAGCAGGGTCAGCAGCAGCTGACGTCCCGGGAAGTTAAAGCGCGTCACCAGCCAGGCCAGCAGAGTCCCGAATACGAGGTTCACCGGCACGGTGATCAACGCAATCATTACGGTCAACCAGATGGCATGCAGCATATCCGGGTCTGCCAGGTTTTCCAGCGCGGGCATCAGGCCCTTGCTGAACGCCTGAACGAAGATATAAACCGTCGGCACGACGAGAATGAGGGCGGAAACCAGCACGCCCGCCCCAATCAGAAACCATTTACCCCAGTTGATGCGGGGTGCATCGTATCGCTTCAATTGCGTAACTTCCGCCATCAGTGACCTACCACACGTCGACCAAAGCGACTTTGCAGAGTGTTAATTGAGTACAGCAGCAGCAGCGAGGCTGCGAGGATCACCGAGGCAATTGCGCTCGCCGCCGGATAATCAAACTCCTGCAAACGGATGAAAATCATCAGCGAGGTCACTTCCGTTTTCCAGGCGATGTTCCCGGCGATAAAAATCACGGCGCCGAACTCGCCGAGGCTGCGGGTAAACGACAGCGCGACGCCCGCCATCAGCGCCGGAGAGAGCTCCGGCAGCACCACCTTGCGGAAGCTCTGCCAGCGCGTGGCGCCCAGCGTTTCCGCCGCTTCTTCGTATTCCGGCCCCAGCTCTTCCAGCACCGGCTGCACGGTACGGACCACAAACGGGATGCTGGTAAAGGCCATCGCCACCGCGATACCGAGCCAGGTATAGGTCACCTTGATGTCAAATTTCGCCAGCCACTCGCCGTACAGCCCGTTCACGGAGAAGAGCGACGCGAGGGTTAAGCCCGCCACCGCCGTCGGCAGCGCAAACGGCAGATCCATCAGGGCGTCAAGCAGCGTACGGCCCGGGAAGCGATAGCGGGTTAAAATCCACGCCATCAGCAGGCCAAACACGCCGTTAAAAATGGAGGCGACAAACGCCGACAGCAGCGTCACCTTATAGGCCGCCACCACCTGCGGGTTGGTGACCACGTCCCAGTACTGCGCCCAGCTCATCTGCGCAAGCTGCATCACCAGTGCGCTGAGCGGCAACAGCAGGATCAGGCAGACGAACAGCAGGCTGGTCCCGAGGCTTAAGGTAAAGCCCGGCAGCACGCGTTTTGTCGATACTGCAAACATTACTTATGCCCCGCCGCCAGCAATTTATCTAACTCACCGCCGCTGGCAAAATGCGTTTTCATCACGTCTGGCCAGGAGCCAAAATGATCTTCCACGCGGAACAGCGCGGTCTGCGGGAATTTATCTTTCAGTTTGTTCATTACGTCCGGGTTGTTCACGCGGTAGTAGTAATCGGTAATGATGGTCTGCGCCTGAGGGCTGTACAGGTAGTTGAGATAGGCTTTTGCCGCTTTCTCGGTACCGTTTGCCTGCACGTTTTTATCCACCCATGCGACCGGGAATTCGGCCAGAATGTTGGTTTTCGGGATAACCACCTCGAAGCCCTGCGCTTCGTACTGTTTGCGGATGTTATTCACTTCCGATTCAAAGCTGATCAGCACATCGCCGAGACCGCGTTCTGCGAAAGTCGTGGTCGCCCCACGGCCGCCGGTATCAAACACTTCGACATTTTTCAGGAACTGGGTCATGAACTGCTCGGTTTTGGCTTTATCGTTACCGTCAGCCTTGTCCGCCGCGCCCCACGCGGCTAAATAGGTATAACGCGCGTTACCGGAGGTTTTTGGGTTTGGGAAAATCAGCTTCACGTCGGAACGGACCAGGTCGCTCCAGTCGTGGATATTCTTCGGGTTGCCCTTACGCACCAGGAAGCCCATGGTGGAGTAGAACGGCGAGCTGTTGTTCGGCAGACGGCTCTGCCAGTCCGCCGGAAGCAGCTTGCCTTTGTCGTGCAGGATCTGCACGTCAGTGACCTGATTGTAGGTCACCACATCCGCTTTCAGGCCCTGCAAAATCGCCAGCGCCTGCTTGGACGACCCGGCATGGGACTGCTTGATGGTCAGCTTATCGCCGTTATTGTCTTTCGCCCACTGCTGTTCGAACGGTGGGTTAAGGGCGGCAAACAGCTCGCGGGAGACGTCATACGAACTGTTTAACAGTTCAGTCGCCTGCGCCTGTGCCACCAGCAGTAAACCTGCCAGCGCCAGAGTTCCTTTTTTTAGTACAGTAACGGCCATTGCGCACCCTTATAAATGTGATGACTATCTTATAGTCATAATATTTATAACGGGGATGAAAGGAGTAACGGTTTTATATACCGTTTGGTGATTTAGAAGCAGAAAAGGGAATAAGGAGTGCGGCCTGATGCCCTCACCCCAGCCCTCTCCCACAGGGAGAGGGAGAAAGGCTATTACAGCGCCAGCAGACGCTCAACGGACGGCGCAAAGTAGTAGCCGCCGGTCACCGGTTTGGTGAAGCGCAGCATGGCGTCGCGCTTACCGTCGGTATCGCCGAACATGCTCAGCAGCTGCTGCTCAATGTTATACAGGCGCGCGCAGTAGGCGCAGAAGTAGAGGCCGTGCGTGCCGCTTGCGGTACCGTACGGCAGGCTCTGGCGAACAATCTTCAGCCCTTTGCCGTCTTCCTTGAGATCAACGCGGGTCAGGTGAGAGGTAACGGGACGGTCGTCGCCGTCGATCTCTTCGTTGGCTTCTTTAGTACGACCAATCATCATCTCCTGGTCGTGCACGCTCATACGGTTAAGCTGCTTGAGGTTGTGCTCCCAGCGCTGCACGAACACGTAGCTGCCGCCCGCGTCCACGCCGTCTTTAATCACCGCCACGTCGCGACGAACCTCTTCACCCGCCGGGTTTTCCGTCCCGTCGACGAAGCCGCTCAGATCGCGCTCTTCGACCCAGCGGAAGCCGTGAACCTCTTCCTGCACCTCAATGCTGTCGTCAAAGGCCGCCACAGCGGCCTGGGCAACGGAGAAGTTCACGTCGTGACGCAGGGAGAGAATGTGGATCAGCACGTCGTACTGAGTCGCAGGTGCCAGACCTTTGCCGTAAGGGATGAAGTCTTTCAGCTCTTCCGCCCCTTCGCCACCGCTCAGCTGACGCCAGACGTTATTGCCAAAGGCAACAACGGCGCCGAGGTGGGCTTCCGGGAATTTGGCCTGGAAGGTGGCCAGCTTATCAACAAACGCTTTACTGGCCGCACGCAGGGCATCCACGTCCCCTTTAACATTGGCTTCAATCCAAATCGCCGCGCGGCAATGTTCTGGCAAAATGCCACTCTGAACCTGAGACATCGCTCCTCCTGAAATAAAGATGCCACGTCAGCGTGGCATTGATGGCGGGTATTATACCCGGATTTCAGCGAGGCGGTTTGTTCAGGCGCAAATTACTGCTTCCAGAGTATTTTGCTCACTTTCCAGCTCTTGAGCGTGTCGTCAGAGGGCATCAGTCCCTCCGGTCCGCTCCAGGTTCCGGTGAAGACATAGCTGATGTGCTGGCTGCCTTCCGCCTTACATTCCACCGCGACCTTATCGTCAGACGGCAAGCTGGTGCAATTGCCAAAAGCCTGCTTATAAAGATCGCTAAACGGGGTCCCTACTTTCACGCCGCTAGCGGTCGGAATATCTTCATCCATCACCGCAATTCGGTTTACCGTGCCTTTGTCACCGTTGATCACCAGCGCCAGCTTGTCGCCCTTCAGCGCTTCGTAATAGCGAACAATATTGCCGTTCTCCGTTTTCATGCCGCTGCGCAGACGGTAATCGCTGCTGAGCGCATCCTGAATAGCATTCTGATCCAGCGCCGTCGCGGCGGTAATTTTCCCCACGCCCTGCTCGGTCACTTCCGTTGCTGAGCCAAACCAGTTCCACGGATACGCGGCGGACCAGTTAATAGAGGAGAGCGTCGAACAGCCGGTCAACGCCAGCGGGAGAGCGCATAAAAGTAAACGCAGCGATTTCATTGAAACGTCCTTTCTAATTAAATCAACGCTTGTTGGAGTGCGACATCGGCAAAAAGTGCCGGATTAATCATCCTGAGGCGCAAAACAGGCGCGAAGACGCGGATTCGTCAGCAGCCACAGCAGCGCCACAATATCGGCAACCACCAGCGCAATACCGATGCCCGTCAGCGGTTCACCGTACCACCAGAGTACCGGCTGCCAGAGGAGCAGCGCAATCTGGGCAAGGATCAGCAGCCCGCGAAGCGCGCGCCACATACGCGGGATCGCCTGCCGCCGGCCGCTGCACAAAAACGCCACCACCGCCGGTACGCCCGGCAGTAGTCCGAGCCAGAAGGCGTCGTGATCGGGATAAAAGAGATTCAGCAGCGTGTCGCCCTGCCCGCGCGACGCGGCGGCCATCACAAACAGCACCCAGGTCCGGGCCTGGAGCAGCAGAACGCACCAGAATAAAAAGGGCAGCCTGACGCGGCCCTGCGCGTCATAGTCAGCCGGATGGATCTCAGTACTCTTCATCTTCGATCAGACGCTTGCCCAAAGTCAGCACGTCAGCATGTTCATAGCCCAGACGCTCATACATGCCCAGCACGACGTCGTTATCTTCCCGCACCATGATCTGGATTTTTGGGCAGCCGCGGGCGATCAGCTTCTTCTCGAGTCGGTTCAGCAGCGCATTGGCAATGCCGCGGCCACGGTATTCCGGGTGAACGCCCAGATAATAGGCCGAGCCGCGGTGGCCGTCGTAACCGCCCATTACCGTCCCCACAACCTCGCCATTAACTTCCGCGACCAGAAACAGACTGACGTCGTGATTCACCTTACGTTCGATATCCATTTCCGGATCGTTCCACGGACGCAGCAGATCGCAGCGCTCCCAAAGGGTGATCACCTCTTCGAAATCTTCCTGGCGAAAAACGCGTATCTCCATGGTATTAACCGCCTTTTCGGGTTTAAAAACAGTGATTATGGCGCGAAGCACGCCTTTAGCCAATAACCGGGGAAAATCTCGCCAAAATTTGGCATAATGTCACTTTGTCACGTATTGAAATGAAAAGTAAAACAATTCTCAATATGGACTGTCGTAACGGGAAACACGATACGATATAACACCAGGACCCCATTTTTTAGTATTCAGGCCGCATGAGCACATTCAAACCATTAAAAGCACTCACATCGCGTCGTCAGGTTCTCAAAGCGGGGCTGGCGGCCTTAACGTTAACGGGCATCGCAAAGCAGGCTCAGGCGAAAGACGAGAGCACGCTCAAAACCAGTAACGGACACAGCAAACCGAAAGCCAAAAAGCCGGGCGCCAAGCGTCTGGTGATGCTCGACCCAGGGCACGGCGGCATTGATACCGGCGCCATCGGCAAAAACGGGTCGAAAGAAAAACACGTCGTGCTGGCAATTGCAAAAAATGTGCGCGCAATTTTACGCAGTAACGGCATTGACGCCCGTCTGACGCGCTCTGGCGATACCTTTATTCCGCTGTATGACCGCGTAGAGATCGCCCACCAGCACGGGGCGGATCTGTTTATGTCGATCCACGCCGACGGCTTTACCAACCCTTCTGCGGCCGGTGCCTCGGTGTTTGCGCTTTCCAACCGTGGCGCCAGTAGCGCCATGGCGAAATACCTCTCCGACCGCGAAAATCGGGCGGATGAAGTCGCCGGGAAGAAAGCCACCGACAAAGACCACCTGCTACAGCAGGTGCTGTTCGACCTCGTGCAGACGGATACGATCAAAAACAGCCTGACGCTCGGCTCGCATATTCTGAAGAAGATTAAGCCAGTGCATCGTCTGCACAGTAAAGGCACCGAGCAGGCAGCGTTCGTGGTGCTGAAATCACCGTCCATCCCGTCCGTGCTGGTGGAAACCTCCTTCATTACCAACCCGGAAGAGGAGCGACTCCTCGGCACCACGGCGTTTCGTCAGAAGATCGCCAACGCCATCGCCTCCGGCATTATCAGTTACTTCAACTGGTTCGATAACCAAAAAGCGCACTCCAGGAAACGTTAATGAAACCCGATGCTCAACTGGTCAAAACCTTCCTGCTGCAGCTGCAGGATGAGATCTGCCAGAAACTGGCCGCCGCAGACGGCGGTGAATTTCAGGAAGATACCTGGCAGCGCGAAGCCGGAGGCGGCGGGCGCAGCCGCGTGCTGCGAAACGGCGGCATCTTCGAACAGGCGGGCGTGAATTTTTCCCACGTTCACGGCGACGCCATGCCTGCGTCTGCGACGGCACATCGTCCCGAGCTCGCAGGCCGCAGCTTCGAGGCGATGGGCGTCTCGCTGGTGGTGCATCCGCACAACCCGTTTGTGCCCACCAGCCACGCCAACGTGCGCTTTTTCATTGCGGAAAAAACGGGCGCCGACCCGGTCTGGTGGTTCGGCGGCGGTTTCGACTTAACGCCCTATTACGGCTTCGAAGAGGATGCCGTGCACTGGCACACCACCGCGCGGGATCTTTGCCTGCCGTTTGGCGAAGACGTCTACCCGAAATTTAAAAAGTGGTGCGACGACTACTTTTACCTGAAGCACCGCGACGAGCAGCGCGGCATCGGCGGGCTGTTCTTTGACGATCTCAACACGCCGGATTTTGATACCGCGTTCAGCTTTATGCGCGCGGTGGGTGAAGGCTATACCGACGCGTACCTGCCGATTGTCGAACGCCGTAAAAACACCAACTATGGCGTGCGCGAACGTGAGTTCCAGCTCTACCGTCGGGGGCGCTACGTGGAATTTAATCTGGTGTGGGATCGCGGGACGCTGTTCGGCCTGCAGACCGGCGGACGCACGGAGTCGATTTTAATGTCGATGCCGCCGCTGGTGCGCTGGGAATATGACTGGCAGCCGGAAGCGAACAGCCCGGAAGCCGCCCTTAGCGAGTTTATTCAGATCCGCGACTGGGTGTAGTTTACCTGACCTGATGACGGCTAGCGCCTTATCAGGCCTGCAACGACTGAGGCACCGCCCCGCAGGCTGGATAAGGCGCAAAGCGTCGTACCCGGCACAATAATGTTATCACGCCCACTGGCGCATACGCTGATGCAGCGTCAACGACGGTTTCTCCGCAAACAATTTCTGATAGTCAGTGGCAAACTGCCCCAGATGCCAGAATCCCCAGTGCATGGCGGCGTCTTTTACCGTCACGCTTTGCGACCACGGGCTTATCAGCTCGCGACGCACGGCGTTCAGACGAATACGTTTTAACCAGGCATTCGGACCAATTCCGAGTATCGTGTGAAAGGCGTTTTGCAGCGTCCGACGGCTGACGTGCAACTGATTACACAGGTCAAGTACGGTCAGCGGCTCTGACATATTTTCCAGCACATATTCGCGCGCACGCGACAGCAGGCGACGATAGCTCTGATGGCTGATACTCTCGGACGTGATTATCGGCTGTGCTTCTTCCAGCATTGTGCCCATCGCCAGCAGCAGGTTATCGCCCAGCACTTTGCGTACCGCAGGTTGATGGAGGTTTACCGGATTCTCGCTAAATGTCGCCAGCGCCTGCTGCACAAAGCCCCATAGAGCAGCTTTGTGTTGTTCTTTCACTTCCAGCGCCGACTGGTTACGCAGCATATGCATCACCCTTTCCGGGTTATGCAGGAAGTTGGCCTGACGGGCAATCGCCTCTTCCGAAATAACGACGCCCAGAATGGTGTAATCATCCGGCGTACTCAGTTCAAACTCCGTCCCGCCCGGGCGGGTGGCAATTTCAGCGTTACCCAGACACTGGGTGCCAATAAATCCCTGTTCGCAGCGCGTGGCCGGAATACCAAACCAGAACGAGTTCGGCCAGACAAGACATGACTGACGCAGCGCCAGTCCGGTGTATTCACGGAACACCTGAATATCGTCGAGCAGGATTTCCGTGAACTCGCCATGAAATTTTCCCGGATGTAGCTGGTCGTAGATTTGCTGCCAGGCGGTAATCGTCAGCGCATGCTCATACACATCCGTTGTGCGCCGCTGATGAACGTTGTCCACCTCCACTTTCGGCGTAAGTTTAACGTCTTCGGGTAATGCTTCATGATAAAGATGGTGCAGGTTTGCAGTTCGGGTCTTTTTCATGATCTTTTAAGCCGGAAGCCTCCACGAAGCCCCCGGCCCTCCGACAGGTTAATTTTTTAAGCGATAGCGACTACTGCGTTTACGCAACGCTCCGTGAGAAAAGAGCTGTTCCAGCGCCTTTCTGGCTTCATCAAGTGACCAGCCAAAGTGGGCAGCCACTTCCCCTGCCGTCATTCCTTGACGGACCGATGCCAACAGCGTCAGAAGTTGCTCAGAGGATTCAGACGTCAACGGGGCATCCTGCGTCTTCTGCGGATTTACCTCTGTTTTTACTTCTGGCTTCTGTTCTGGTTTCTTCGGCTGGTGCGTAAAACCGCCGATCAGCCACTGGGTGTCATCGTCCGGCCGGCCTATTTCCTTACGGCTGATAACACGGCCTGTACGCGCTGCGGCAGCGCTGCCGGCATCCAGCGCTGCGCGGCACGCAGCCAGATCGCCTTCCACCACCAGCGTCAGCCGGCCAGGATCGAGCACTTCGTGGCTCAACAGACGCACGTTAGCGGCTTTCAACATGGCATCTGCAGCGTCGACGGCAGCCACCATGCCATCCACTTCCAGTAATCCCAGTGCATTGATCATCACTCCCTCTCTTACGCGCGCTGGACTGGATTACGGGCAATATCCAGCACGGCATCGGCAAAGGCGTTACAGGCGGCTTTACAGGCAGCCTGGCTACCTGTCAAAAACGCGGCCGAATAGTTGGTTTCTGACGGTGGCGGCACATAGGTGACAATCTGCACATCAGCAGATTTCAGCGCAGCATCAATACCCAACGTCGCCTCCAGCGGCGGCGCCACCAGATACGCCATTGGATCGCCAGGTCGGCATCCTGCGGTCGCCGAGAGATACGACCCGGTACGCGAAACCACATGCGCCAGGAAAGCGGTATCTTCTGCGTCATTTGCCCACTGGAAAGCCGCACCACTTTCAATATTGGCCACCATCGCGTCCAGACCTGCGCGAACTTCGGCCGGGTTTGGCCCTCCGAGCATAATCAGCACTTCGCCCGAGGTTGGAGAGGGGCTGTGCGCCGCGCCGGCATACAGCGAGCGGCCATAAACCACTTCGACCATTGCCTGTTTTGTCGCTTCGTCTGCGGCAATATACGCCACGTCATCAGAATCTGCTGTGATGAGTCCAAGGCTACGTATATGTGGCGGTAATTTAAGTTCGCGGGCAAAACCGTCATTTACCGAGGCAATCACGCGCATTGCGGTGACTGAAGGTCTAATCAAATCTAATGCTGGCATGATGCCTCCTTAACGGGTCATATTGATGCCGGATGCTTTTTGCTCCAGCATGCGCCTGGCCAAATCCACAATCACCGCCGCCGCTTCAACCGGTGGCGTACCGCCCTGGTGAATATTCGAGATACAGGTACGGTCAGCTTCAACGGTCGTCGCCACGCGCGGCGAATAGACGGCATAGCAGGAAAGGCTTTCAGACTGGCCAAGGCCCGGACGTTCCCCAACCAGCAGGATCACCGCTTTCGCACCAAGCAGTTCGCCGATCTGATCTTCGATTTTCACGCGACCATAGCGAACAAAGAACGGCGTCCCAACCTTCAATCCGGCCTGCTTTAAGCCCGACAACAGCGGCGGCAGGATCTCTTCGTAGTTGGCGGTGATGGCGTCGGTAGACAGGCCATCAGAGATAATCACCTGCACATCCGGGTTCATTACACACTGTGATTTCAGCGCTTCAATGGCTTCCGCACTCAGACGACGCCCCAGATCCGGGCGCGTCAGGTACAGGTTTTTGTCACTGATTTCCGAGCGTACTTCCAGCAGCCCCTGGGCTTTTACCCACTCTTCGGGCACTTCTTTCAACACCGTGTCTTTTGAACGCGAGTGATCGGCCAGGAAACGCAGCAGCGCCTGAGTGCGCGGGCGTGGACCGGCACGGCCGGTACATACACGCGCGGCGGTGCTGCGGCGCAGCTCGGTCAACACCTCTGCGCGGTGCGGGTTCTCAACGCCAATCCACGCTTTGGCCTCGGCTGAGCCTAAATCCATTGCACAGCTTTCACCCGTTGGTGCAGCACACTGCGCGGTGCTACATTTCTCTTCAGGTGACAACGCTCGCGCCTGCGGCTGCGACTCTCCCATTGACGCCATAACGCTGCGTACAATTTCTTCAATCTGTTTTTGATCCATCGTGTGTCATCCCCGCGTCATCAGAAGAACAGTGACGGATCGCCCGCCCGTTTGGTCAGGCGACCGTTTGCCATAATGCCCATGGTTTCCAGCCAGCGTTCAAACTCCGGCGACGGCCGTAAATTCAGCAACTGACGGACGGTGGCGGTATCGTGAAAGGCGGTGGTCTGATAGTTGAGCATGATGTCGTCACCGAGCGGCATGCCCATGATGTAGTTGCAGCCAGCAGTGGCGAGCAGAATCATCAGGTTTTCGTTGAGGTTCTGGTCAGCATCAGCATGGTTGGTGTAGCAGCAGTCGCAGCCCATTGAGATGCCACTCAGCTTGCCCATAAAGTGATCTTCCAGACCCGCGCGAATAATCTGACGATCGTTGTACAAATACTCCGGCCCGATAAAGCCCACCACGGTGTTCACCAGAAACGGATCGTAGTGACGCGCCAGCCCGTAGTTACGCGCTTCCATCGTCACCTGATCGGCACCGAAGTTAGCGCCTGCGGAGAGCGCAGACCCTTGTCCGGTTTCGAAGTACAGGCAGTTTTCACCGGCGATGCGGTTGAACTCCGCGCCCACTGCGCGTGCTTCATCCAGCATGGCCAGCTCAACGCCGAACTCTTTTAAGCCTTTCTCGCTGCCGCAGATACTCTGGAAAATCAGCCCGCCCGGCGCGCCGCGACGGATCGCTTCGATCTGGGTGGTAACGTGTGCCAGTACGCAGCCCTGGGTCGGGATGTTGAATTTATCGATAACGCCGTACACGGTATCCAGTACGCGGCTTAAGTTTTCCACATCATCCGTTACCGGGTTTACGCCAATTACCGCATCGCCCGCACCGAAGGAGAGTCCCTCGTAGATTTGTGCCGCAATACTCTGCACGTCATCACGGGTGTCGTTCGGCTGTAAACGGCAGCTGAAAGTGCCAGGAAGACCAATAGTGGTGTTGGCCTTTTTGATCACCGGCATTTTCTTACCGCCGTAGATCAGGTCCGCGTTAGAGCAGATTTTTGCTACCGCGGCGACCACTTCCGACGTTAACCCTTTACGCGTAAACGCAATGTCATCAACGGAGGTTTCATCGCTCAGCACGTACTCGCGCAGTTCGCTGATGCTCCAGTTTTTGATGCGGTTATAGGCCGTTTCGTTGACGTCATCCTGAATCAGACGCGTGACGCAGTCCTCTTCATAGGAAATCACCGGGTTATTGCGGATATCCGCCACCGTCATTTCTGACAGCACCTGCTTGGCCGCCACGCGCTCCTGCGAACTGGTTGCAGCTACCCCTGCCAGCACATCCCCCGAACGCAGTTCGTTGGCTTTTGCCAGCACCTCTTTCACATCCTTAAACTGATAAACATTGCCGAACAATGTGGTCTTTAGTTTCATAAGTCGTTCCCTCAGGAAGGAAATGCGAGTGATTTCACCGTCACCGGCACAACCGATCCGCCAAAAAGAGGCGTACCAATGTCGATATAGTCCCCCGCCCGGACAACCACCTCATCGATGACCGCCAGCGGGTGTTGCTGTAACTGTGGGCGTAACAGCATGCCCAGGGCTTTACCAAAATCCTGCTCGGCTACCACCAGCAGGGGATGCGGATTCGGATAGCGCGCGACGAAGGCCAGCAGCGCATCAATCACCGTTAATAGCGCGGCGTAGCGCACCGGCAGCGAACCGGGCAGCGCCAGCACGTAGGCGTCCGTTTGCGGATCCAGATCGAGTTGCATCAGCGCTTGCTGCCAGGCGGCAACCAGATCAGCCTCATCAACCGGAATCGCCACCGGCAGATTGCGCAGCGGAAGCGCCACGCCTTCCAGCCAGATAGTGCTGCCCGAAAGCGACAGCGTATGCGCACCGGCACCAATCACCGTGGCACGCACGGTCTGCGCCGGGAACTGCACGTTCATCTCACGCAGACGCGGATGTTCATGCAGCGCCGTGGCGAGGAGCGGCCCGATATCGGAAAAACAGAACGGATCGGCAGGTTGGTTGCGGTAGCATTCGCCCACTCCCCCTGAAAGCGTAATCACATCCGGTTTCACACCCGCAGGCAGTAAACCGGTTTGCATCATCGCCTGCGCCAGCGGTGAAAGCGTGCCGTCAATCACCTCCACAATCAGCGCCGCCATCCGTCTGGCCACCTGAACAAGCTGCCCCGCATTGAGGGTTCGGGCGTCAAAGCCCGGACCAAATACGTCATCAACAATCATCTGCCCCGGTTGATGCGCATGCACCACTCGCCCCTGACCGTCCGTTTCCAGAAGCCTTCCTCCAACGTTCAGGCAGGCCGAACCGCTGACCTTTCCGGCATCGAACAGGACGTAGTTCGACGTCCCGCCGCCGATGTCGATATTCAGTACCCGGCACATTTTTTGCTCGGACAGGGTTTGCACTCCCGCGCCTTGACCGGCAATCACCGATTCCAGATGCGGGCCGGCGCTGGCAACCACAAAGTCCCCCAGCGACTGGGAGAGCGCCATCACTGCGGGTCGTGCGTTGCGGGTTTTGGCGCTTTCTCCGGTAATGATGATCGCACCGGAATCGACGACCTCAGGCTTGATGCCCGCCGCCTGATACTGGGCGAGGATCAGCGCCTTAAGTTCGGCCTCTTTCAACCCGCCCTGTTTATCAACCGGGGTAAAGAACACCGGGCTTTGCCAGCTAATTTCGCGTTTGATGAATTCGTAGCGCGGCACCTGCGACACTGCCGCACGGTTGACCAGCTCAAGGCGCGAGAAGATCACCTGAGTGGTGGTGGTGCCGATATCGATACCGACGCTGAGTAGCTGGCGAATATTCACGATTGCGCCTCCGGATGAGTGTCTGCTGGTGCCGGAACATCTTCGTCTTTCGGTACTAACAGCATAGCCACGCCAATCGCCGTCACACCGCCGATCAACTTGCCGACAATCATTGGGAAGATCATCGCGTTCATGTTGGCAGCGGCGAAGCCTAAGTGGTCCCCCAGAGCAAAGGCCGCAGAGACCGCAAAGGCGCAGTTGATCACTTTGCCGCGGGTATCCATATTCTTCATCATGCCGAACATCGGGATGTTGTTCGCCAGCGTCGCGACCATCCCCGCAGCCGCAATGTTATTAACGTTTAACAGGTTGCCGACGCTCATCAGCGGTTTTTCAAACCAGCGGGTCAACAGCAGCACCATCGGGTAGGCGCCCAGCAGCACACAGGAGATAGAACCGATAACTTCGATGGCGCGCATCACTTCACCCGGCCTGTCTCCCGGTGCCATGAAGATAGGATCAAGACCCGGAATCAGCTCCCAGCCGAGCAGG